>CAYMTB010000165.1:0-8475 GCA_964393225.1 uncultured Syntrophorhabdaceae bacterium | reverse complement strand
CTTTCACCAGCCTTTCCGGTGGGTGCAAGTATGAAGAAGATAAAAAAGAACGAACCCATACTTATCGACTTCGGCATCTGCTATCACGGTTATCAGGTTGATCAGACACGGATGTATGCCATTAAATCCATGCCTGAACTTTTTGTTAAAGCATATGATGCATGCAAAGAGATTCACTACAGGGTGCTCGATAAGGCGCTTGAAGGCATGATCAGTAAGGAGCTTTTCGAATATTCTAAAAAACTTGCAGACAGCATGGGCTTCGGAGACGCATTCCTCGGTTATAAGCCCCACAAAGTGCGGTTTCTTGCCCACGGTATCGGAATCGAACTTGCCGAATTCCCTTTCATTTCCGCCAATCATACGTATCCCATAGAAGAAGGTATGGTTTTTGCGATAGAACCAAAGATGGTGTTCCCGAAAAAAGGCGCCTGCGGCATTGAAAATACTATTCTCATGGAGAAAGATTCTTACAGGGTGCTTACTGATATTGATGAAAACATTGTCATTGTATGAAAATTCTTTTTTCCACAGGCTGTCTTTACTATCTGCCGATAAAAGACATCTTCAATCTTGCGGGAGAAGCCGGCTTTGATGGCTGCGATCTTGTAATAAACACACATTTCAACAAAAAGAATTACATAGATACTGTAAAAGAATGCCTGCAGATCCTCCCTGCTTATTCTACCCATGCACCATTTATGAAGATGGTTTCCTGGGGGAATAAGATAAATGCCCTTATGCAGACACTGGAGATTGCCAGGCAATTGCATATAGAAGTTGTCAATTTTCATCCGCCTTCATGGTTTCATATGGAATTGCAATTTTTCAAATGGTTTAATAAAATTAAAGACTTTCAAAAAGAACTTGGTTGTGAAAACATGGCGCTTACCATCGAGAATATGCCACTTTCAGGAAAAAGACTGATGCTTGCCCCTTATGTTTTAAACAACTATACAGACCTGGTAGAGTTCGGCGTCAGGAAGAACCTCTATTTCACATTTGACACCACACACTGTGCTACCTTCGGCATCGATGTAATTGCAGCATTTTTGACAGTTTTCAGGACGGGCAGATTGAAGAACGTGCATATCAGCGATTATGGCAACTCCAGAAGTCATCTGCTCCTGGGCAGCGGGGAGCTGCCGGTTGCAAAGCTTTTGAGCACAATGATGAGGCTGGGCTATGACGGAATGATTACCCTTGAGGTATCACCAGGCGAATTGCCCAGAGCGCGCGAATGGCTGGTCAAAGCCATGAAATATCAATTGGCGTTTTTAAAGATGAACCTCGGGATGGTACAATAATGAAAAAAACGGTTTTCGCCTGTGATGCATGCGGATACGAAACATACAAATGGATGGGGAAATGTCCGAGGTGCTCAGGATGGGACACGATAAAAGAATACCGGGTTGAAAAAGAAGAGAGCCCGGTTCACGATAAACCCGTTATCATTACCGATGAAGAATTCACAGAGGAACGAACTGTATTAGGCATAGAAGAAATGGACAGGGTCCTCGGGGGAGGACTGGTGTCCGGCTCCTCAATACTTCTCGGAGGAGACCCCGGCATAGGCAAGACAACCCTTTGTTTCGAGATCGCCTCAAAGATGGTTGAGCTTGGGCATAATGTGCTGTATATTTCGGGAGAGGAATCTTTAAAACAGCTTTCATCAAGAAAAAAACGGTTAAATTTACAAAAACCCTTCTCCATGCTTACTTCAAACCACATGGAGGATATCCTTCAGGCCATAAGGGAAACTCCCTACAACCTTGTCATAATCGACTCTATCCAGTCCACCTACAATACGAGTCTCCCCATGCTTCCCGGCAGCGTTGGTCAGATAAAAGATGTCTCTTCAAGGCTGATCATGGAGATGAAAAGGGCCGATATTGCACATATTTTTATAGGACATGTGACCAAAGAGGGGGTTATTGCAGGCCCCAAGATCCTCGAACACATGGTTGACACTGTTCTCTATTTTGAAGGTGATAAGATGCTTCCGTACAGGTTGTTAAGGGCAATTAAAAATCGCTTCGGACCCGTTGATGAAGTAGGCATATTCCAGATGCGTAAAGAAGGGCTCATAAGCGTTGAGAATCCATCACAGTTTTTTGTTTCAGAGCGCAGCAATATAGGTTCTGGCAGTACCCTGTTTCCCTATATAACAGGTTCACGGCCGATAATCCTTGAAGTGCAGGCAATCACACCTAAGACGAACTTTTCCATCCCCAAAAGGATATCCCTCGGCTATGACAGCAACAGACTGTTCATAGTCATCGCAATCCTTGAAAAGGTGCTGGGGAAACCCTTTTTTGACAGAGATGTGTATGTAAATGTAACCGGGGGGATGAAGGTCAACGAAACCGCAATAGATCTTGCCGTAGCAGCCTCTATCCTTTCCAGTTACAAAGATATAAGTATTGGAAAAAACACCTGTATCTTCGGTGAGATAGGCCTGACCGGCGAAGTAAGGAAGGTTGTGAACATGGAACTCCGGTTAAAGGAATGTGAAAGGCTCGGCATCAATAGAATATTCTGTCCAAAAGGAGTTGAAGGGGTTGCCGGGATGGAAATTATTCCCCTCAGAAACGTTAAGGAACTGCATTCATTAGCGTTTAGCGGATAGCACATAGCGGTTAGGGGAGGTCAGTTTTTGGAATCTCTACGCTATCCGCTACAACTACGGCATGTGGAATATCAGGTCTTTCGGCCTTATTGTAAGGACCGGACAGGGAGATTTTCTTACAACCTTTTCAGCAACGCTGCCTATGAGCATATGTTCAATGCCGCTTCTCCCGTGTGTTCCCATGACTACAAGGTCAACACCCTCTGCTTTAATATAGTCGATTATCTCAACAAAAGTGACTCCTGTCTTTATAATCTTTTTAACTGGAATATCTATCTTGTCGATTACCTTAATAAAATCCTTTTCTATCTCGTTCTCGATATTTCGTTCAATGGCGATAAGGTTTTCCGGAGTCAGGAAAGATTCATAGGGGGTAAAATAATTTAAATTGGGTATAATGTGAAGCAAGTGCAGTTCAGAGCTGTATTTTTTTGCAATACTAACCGCATAGTTGGTAATCTCCTCTGTATATTCAGAAAAATCTATCGGATAGAGTATTTTTTTAAACATGACACGCCCCCTTATAAATATAGTATAGTTTTTTATATATGTTATTTGGTTTTTAGTCAAACGTTTTCTGGCAGAAGCCTGAATGTGATATTTTGATGCCGCCGCCTTGACGAATGGCAAATTAGGTGTTATAAAGGTGTTATATAATATGTATTAACAGGTTAGTCACATAAAACATGAATGCCCTTTTACCGTAAAAGGGCATTCTTTTCATTTGGGGTTTAATGATGACCGTAAAGAATTTCACTGAAATCAAACACCTTATAGATATGGGCATGGAAAAGGGTTATCTCACACCCGACGAGATCAACGATTTTCTTCCTCAGAACATTTTTTCTCCAGAAGATATAGAGGATATATTCGACTTTCTTTCAGAATCAAATATTGACATAGTAGAAACAATCAAAGATAAAGCAGAGGCACCCGAAGAGGAAACCCAGGATTGGGGGGAAGCCGAAAGATTTCCTTCAGAGAGAACAGATAACATCATCTGGGCCTATTTAAAAGATATTGGCCGTGTATCCCTGCTCACATCGGACGAAGAATACCTCATAGCCAAAAGGATAGAAGATGGTGAAAGGAAAATGAGGAATCTCCTGTTTGACCTGTCTCAGGCAGTCCATGAACTTCTGGAGATAGGTATCCAATTAAAGAAAGAAACCATTAATATAGTGGATGTGGTTAAATATATTGATGAAATGAACTATACAAAAAAAGATGAGGAGAAATAC
Source organism: uncultured Syntrophorhabdaceae bacterium (assembly GCA_964393225.1). Classification (GTDB taxonomy): domain Bacteria; phylum Desulfobacterota; class Syntrophorhabdia; order Syntrophorhabdales; family Syntrophorhabdaceae; genus MWEV01. Next base: position 4,605 of record CAYMTB010000165.1, on the reverse strand, counting down.
AAAAAGAAAACCTTGTCATTCATCAATAGCATAAAGATTCATTACGAGAAAAAAGAGGAAATAAAAAGCAAACTGGCAGCAGCTGATGAACAAAACATCGGGCAGCTTGAAAAAAAGCTGAATACGATTGAAAATAAAATCGATGAAGCACTGCTTAATCTCAAGCTCAACAAAAAAATTCTCGAGGAGGTAACGCGGAAGATCGCAAGACAGTTGAAGTTCATGGACGAGGGCGAAGCAAGGATTGTCAGGCAGAGATTGATGGAACTCAGCGAAATAGAGAATGGACTGAAAGTAGTCAAAAACAGGCTCATCCAGGCAAATCTGAGGCTTGTTATTAATATAGCAAAGAAATATCTTAACAGAGGCCTTTCCTTCCTTGATCTTATCCAGGAAGGAAACATGGGTCTCATGAAGGCTTCAGAAAAATACGATTACCAAAAAGGCTACAAGTTCTCCACGTATTCAACCTGGTGGATACGGCAGGCCATAACAAGAGCAATAGCCGACTATGCGCGGACGATCAGGGTGCCGGTTCATGTGCTTGAAACAATGAACAAAATTACCAAAGTGACCATTTCCCTTTTTCAGGAACTGGGGAAAGAACCGAACCTTGACGAAATTTCATTGAAAGCAGGGCTTCCACTGGAAAAAGTCAGAAAGATTATGAAGGTCTCCAACGAACCCATCTCAATAGAAACCCCTATAGGCGACGACGAATCCAAGCTCGGCGACTTCATTGCAGACCCCAAATCACCCTCTCCTCTTATGGAACTGGTGGACATTTCACTGAAAGAAGAAATAGACAAGGTGCTCGCTACCCTTACTCCAAGAGAAGAAAAGGTTATCCGGATGAGACTCGGTATAGGTGAGAAGACCGATTATACCCTTGAAGAAGTTGGTGAAGTCTTCGGTCTCACAAGGGAGAGAATCCGCCAGATTGAAGCCAAGGCGCTGAGGAAACTCAAACACCCATCAAGACGGAAACGGTTGGAAAGCTTTCTGGAGTAGATTTTTCTGCCTATTACTATTAAATGCTGTAAACTTCTTTACCGAGGGTGCGGACCCAGTTCTGCTGTAAAACCTTCTGTGCCTCTTCGGTATTGTCTACCCCGAGAATCACGATTGCATTGTTGCTTGCTCTTCCAAGGTGCGGGTAAAGGTAATGGACATTTATACCTGCGCTTTTAAGGGGTTTCAGGACTGCTATCAAACCTCCGGGGTGATCCGGTGTTTCAACGGCAAGCACACCGGTTTCCCTTGGGGAATAACCATTTCCTTTAAGTATATTTTTAGCCTTTACAGGGTCATCAACCACAAACCTGACCGTGCTGATATCTGAGGTGTCGGCAACTGATATGGCGCGTATATTAACACCTTCCCTCCCGAGTATTTCGCTTATAATCAGCAATGCCCCGGGTGAATTTTCCAGACTGACTGAAATTTGTGTAATAACCATGGGGTTCACTCCTTAACGTAGTTGTACCCGAGTTCAAGGGCATCTTTATTCAGTTTTATAAGCTTCGATTTTCCTTCACCGAGTATCCCGGTAAGATTCTTTATGAGAAATTCAAAAGAGATAATGCTGCTTGCCTTAACGAAAGCGCCAAGCATGACCATATTGGCCACCTTGATAGTTCCCAGTTTCTCAGCAAGTTCGCTCGTGGGAACAGCCAGGACTTCTATGTCACCTCTTGCAGATGATGCATCTACAATAGATGAGTTCACACATAAAAGTCCGCCCGACTGGAGTATACTCTGGAACCTCGCAAATGACGGCTGATTCATGGCAACGATAAATTCCGGATCAGAGGCAACGGGTGACGCAATCTCTTCATCAGAAACCACTACTGTACAATTCGCGGTACCACCCCTTACCTCTACTCCGTAAGACGGGAGGTACGTCACATATTTCCCTTCAAACATTGCGGCATTCGCCACGGTAAAACCAATGGAAAGTACACCCTGTCCGCCGAATCCTGAAAAGATTGTCTTGGTCAGCATTTTACCTCTTTCACGAGTCCTATGGGGAATTTTTTGCTCATAACCTCATCAATCCATTTACAGGCTTCGACGGAGTTCATTTTCCAGTTTGTAGGACACGGAGAGAGTATCTCAACGAGTGAAAAACCGGTTTTATCCAATTGATGCTGAAACGCCTTCGCTATAGCCTTTTTTGCCTTTATAATTGCGGCTGGTTTATTCACTGCCACACGCTCAAGATAGGATGTGCCGTCAAGAACAGCAAAAACCTCACAGATTCTTACCGGATGACCGGCTAAAACCGTATCCCTTCCGGAAGGAGTTGTCGTGGTTACCTGTTTTGAAAGTGTAGTCGGCGCCATCTGCCCGCCTGTCATGCCGTAAACACCGTTATTAACAAAGATCACCGTGATTAACTCACCGCGGTTCGCAGCGTGGAACCCTTCGGCTGTACCGATAGCGGCAAGGTCACCGTCACCCTGGTAGGAAAAAACAAAATTATCCGGTCTTACGCGCTTGATGCCTGTAGCCACTGCGGCGCCTCTGCCGTGTGCAGACTCCAGGGTATCAATATCAAAATAGTTATATATCAGCATGCCGCAACCTGCCGGGGCTACACAGATTGCCTTTTCCCTCAAACCCATCTCGTCAATCACTTCGGCAATAAGCCGGTTAATAATTCCGTGGCCGCAACCGGGACAGTAGTGGAAATGGACATCCTTTAATGATTTTGGCCTTGAATATACTTGTTTCACCTGATACCACCTTCTAAAATCCTAAGCAAGAATATCAAATCTCCCTGATCCCGGTTCAAACAAGTATCGAGCATCTGATATCGGATTTCTATTTTCACCTTTCACTTTTTACGTTTCACCCAATTCACTGCTTCTTTCCTCTCCGAGCCTGATAATAGTGCCTCGATATGATTCTGTATAGTTCTATTGGTGTCGGGATCACCCCGCCAGGTCTTCCGTAAAAATGTATATGTCCCTTTCCCTCAAGCGAGAGTTTTACATCTTCCACCATTTGCCCCGTGCTCATCTCGAACACAAAGAAATCCGATACCTTTTTCGCCGTTTCCTGGATTATTTTGGCCGGGAAGGGCCATAGTGTAACAGGGCGGATCATCCCTATCTTCAGATTCTCCTGGCGCAATCGCTTGATAGCTCCTCTCACGATCCGCGCTCCGATACCATATGCTATTGCTACCATCTCTGCATCTTCCACCATAAACGTTTCATAGCGGACTTCATTCTGTTCTATGCGCTGGTATTTTCTAAAAAGTTTCCAATTATGTTCTTCTTCCTCCTTTGTATCAAAGAGGAGTGAGCGAACCATCCGGGAAGGTCTTCCCTGCGCACCGGTTAAAATGTAATCCTTCGGGTACACCTTCGGGGATTTAATATTATCGAAGCTTACAGGTTCCATCATCTGTCCAAGCATGCCATCCCCGAGGATAACAACAGGATTCCTGTATTCGTCTGCAAGTTCAAAGGCAAGCGGCACTATCTCCGTCAGTTCCTGCACGGAGCCCGGTGCAAGAACGATTGTTTTGTAGTCCCCGTGTCCGCCTCCCCTGGTAGCCTGCATATAGTCTGATTGGGCAGGAGATATGTTGCCCATTCCCGGGCCTCCCCTCACCATATTTACAATAACTGCCGGGAGTTCATCGGCTGCCAGATAGGAAATCCCCTCCTGCTTGAGGCTCATGCCCGGACTGCTTGAAGACGTCATTGCACGGGCACCTGTAACGCTGGCACCCAAAACCATATTAATCGCTGCAATCTCGCTCTCAGACTGGATAAAAACCCCTCCTGCCTCGGGCATTCTCTTTGCCATATATTCCGTTAACTCGTTCTGCGGTGTAATAGGATACCCGAAATAGCAGGTACATCCCGCAAGTACTGCAGATTCCCCTAATGCGGCATTACCGCTCATCAATCTTTTCAATTCTTGTATACCTCTATGGCTACTTCAGGACACATGATTGCGCATGTAACACACCCCGTACATTCCGTCTCCGGATTCTCCTTAAATTCAGCAACAAAATACCCTTTTTGATTGAGTTTATTCGAGAGGAAAATAACCTTTTTTGGACAGAACTCCACACAGAGAGCACAACCCTTACAACGCTCCTGGTCTATTTTGATATACGCTTTCATGTATTATACATCCTCAAACTTCAAAACGCTTTAGAGTAGCCTACGGCGGTATTGATTGTCAATTTTTTTTTGGGGCACAGCTTTGGCACTAAAGTATCATTTTAGTTGCATTCAAAGGATATATATCATAGTTTTTAAGCTATGGAGCTGAGACACCTTGAAGCCTTTGTAAAGATCGCAGAATTAAAAAGCTTTTCGAAGGCAGCGGAAGAACTCTTCCTTACCCAGCCCACAGTAAGCAAGCAGATAATAGATTTAGAAAATTACTTTAAAATAAAACTGTTTGACAGGACAAAGCGAAGCGTATCCCTGACAAGGGCGGGCGATCTTCTCCTTCGTTATGCAAAAGCATTTATATCTCTTAAAAAAGAGATGGTAGAGGCAATCGATGCCTTTAAAGGGCTTAAAGCAGGAAGTATCCTTGTGGGTGCAAGCAGTATTCCTGGTATCTATATAATTC
>CAYMTB010000164.1:0-8495 GCA_964393225.1 uncultured Syntrophorhabdaceae bacterium | reverse complement strand
CTGGTATAGAGTGCATGATATTAAAGTGTTATGAAGCAGCATTCAGGGCTTTTGCACAACTTATGAACAGGTTTTGTTGAAAAGCATTGTTGAAGGGGTTGATATCTATTCAGGCAACCATGACATCTCTTTTGAGCTTGTGCTTTTCCTGGTTTGTTTTTAACCCTTTTGTAATGAATTTTTTTTGCTCTTCGTAGCTCATACGGCTCATTTCTTTACTTAATGTATCCCGGATTTCTCTCATCATCTTAACTGCATCAAACTTCTTCTCACTCTTCATACTCGACCACCTCCCGTGGACTTCGTATCTCCATTATGGGGTAGCCATTTTTAAGATTTACAGAATTATATCCATGGATTCTCCGGAGATTCACAATATGGTTAAAATTCCAGCTTACCAGTATATCAGCGCTGTGAATGGTTGCAATGGCGATATGCTCGGCATCAACGAGTTTCCCTTCGTTTATTACCCCTTCAGCTATATACCTTTTTTTCAGTTTGTAGATTTTGATGGGTATGTTACCTTTGGGCGTTTACATCTCTTCTTTTTCTGGAACAATTTTAGCAGATTATCGCTGAAGATTTGAAGATAAATTATAGACGCTTAGAAGCATACGTTAAGACGAGCCGGGGTCATTACAAGTAAATTCAGGGGAAAATACCGTGCAAAGCTTGAAATTGAATATTAACAGGAATTATTTGCGTTGTCACCTGAGCTTCTTATCAATATCCTCTGTTGGAACAAAATAATATTTTTTCCCTTGTTTGAATTTGTTAAACAACCCTATATTACACAGTTCCAAGAAGTCTGTTCGAGCCGTTTGGTGTACAACATTGTGTTTTTGCATATGAGGTTTTAAGGTAAAAGTTAGCTTTTTATTCTCAAGTGCTTTCCTTAGGACATCTTTTTGGCGGTAATTCAATGTCGGGTAATTCTTCCACTGCATTGTAGCATAACTTAATTCTGCCTGTTTTCGCTCAATGTACCGTTTCAGGTCTTTTAATGCAGTGGAGATTGCCCTCAGATGAAAAATAATAAAATAGGTCATGTCTCCCGAATCAATTTCGGAATAAAGGAAGGAGCGGTAATATTGTGCTCTTACTTTTACAATAACCCTCGATATTGACAGATATTCAAAAAGCCAGTATTTGTTTTTCAACATATACCAATAGAAAAGTGCTCTTGCCGTTCTTCCGTTGCCATCATTAAAAGGGTGAATATACGCAAGCCAGAAATGAAGGATTATTGCCTTTACTACAGGATGCATAAATTCTATCTCGGTTGAATTAGCAAAACCGCAAAGATCATTCACGAGGTCGGTAATTTGTTCCGCCGGAGGAGGAACGTGTATAACATCCCCTTCATAATTATAAACATACACGGGCTCATCCGTGCTTTGTCGAAACCGTCCTGAATGCTCTGGATTATCTAACGTATCTCTTGTCATTGACCCCTGGAGGTCTTTAATTAGCTCAGCACCAAGAGGTTGATCAATAAGGCTTTTAATTTTGGAAATAGTCAGATAATTATTGTAAACCATCTGTTCAGAACGATCTTTCGGCTTTCTTTCGGTGCGCAGCATTTCTTTTGCTACCTGCCGTGTAGTTACAGCTCCTTCTATCTGGCTTGATGCAATGGCCTCCTCTACAATTGACCACATTAGGTACATTTTTTTCTCTGGAGAATACATCGAAGGATTTTCAGTAACTATAATGCCGCCAGCATTCTTGTCTATTTCATGGAGATATCCAAGGGCAGAACTTGGGAGCCAAAAACGGAACGCGTTACCTTTATCATCCTTGAAAGGCAAACGCTCCATCATATTCATATTCAGTTCTCTGGTTGTTTTGACAATTGTCCAGAGATGTTCTTTATCAAACCCTTGTGGTGCAATATGCTTGAGCTTGTCCCAATAGAGGTACTCATTGTTGGCTTTTTGTATAGCCCTGGATGCATCAGTAGTGATAGGGGTTTCGCGCCAATCTATTTTTGTCCAGTCAGGGGCTTTTTCGGGTATCTTCATGCTAATTATCTGCTAATAATTTTAGTATTAGCAGATAAGATATGTCAAGAAATATCTGCTAATTATCTGCTAATAATTTTAGCATTAGCATAACACCTACTTTTTTTGAAAGTATTACCATTTATTTTTAAAGCAGTACGTTTTCCACCGCCGTTTTTTTGTTCAGTTCCTAATGACACAACGTAGCTTCATGTAATACGTCTCGTTACAATACGCACCGTCTTCTCGTTTCCAAATAACACAACGTAGCTTCACGCAGCTTTACGTTGCAAGAGAAGTAATACACTCTCAGAACATAAAATAACAATGAAAGGAGGATAAATAATGTGAACAGAGTTGCTTACCGTTTCACTTTAGACGAGGATCGACACAAGGACATGATCGACTTTCTTGAAGATTTTCCACGGACTGAAAGGGGCAAGGTGATAATCAATGCGATCAGGGCGTATATGAAAAGGTTTCCTCTGTCTGAAATCGATACAAACGGCAATGGCCCTTTAGAAAATGATGCAACAGTCGGAGGGGTAGACATTGAAAGAATGTTCGGCGGAGTCAGAAAGATGCTCACAGGCGGCACCATAAACAACCCGTCATGATCAGGCTGCAATAACTAATTTAACAATATTAAAGGAGGTATGACACATGATAACAGGCATTGATATCGGCTACGGCTACACGAAGATAGTCACTTTTGACGGAACAGACAATCATAAAATCATCTTTCCGTCCATCGTGAGTAAATACATACCCAAACGTTCCTTTAAAGAATCCTTTGAGGTTATTCAGGTCAACGGCAGAAAGTATATTGTCGGCGAAAACGTGGAGGGCAGTTCAAAGGCGGGCTACAATTTCGCCGCATCAGAGGAATATCTCGCAATAGTCGGCTATTCTCTCTCAAAGATCTACGCCCCAAAAAAGGCGATCATCCTCGGCCTGCCTCCGCAGGCTTATGAAGAAGAAAGGATACAGCACCTCAAAAATGTGATCGGAAGGATGGAAATCAGAACAGAAGACGGCATGAAAGTATCTGTGCCGGCAACAATAGATTTCATCCCACAGGGCGCAGGAATATTTTTAGCTCACCTTGCAAACAGCGGAAAATCGGATTTCAGCAGGACTATAGCGGTTGCCGATATCGGATACCACACAATGGATATCGTGCTGTTCTCTGACGGAAATTACAAGGCGCAAATGGCAAAAAGCTACCCTCTGGGCGTTAAGGTGCTGTTTAGCATGGTACGGGACACCTATATCAAAAAGTACAACATCTTCCTGTCGCAGGACAATGACCGGATAGTGGAACGGTTGTTGAAAGACGGCAAGATATACAGTACGGGCGATGACCGTTACCATACCCTCGATACGGAAGAAATCCTCAATGAATTTTACCTCGAAAGAGTCAAAAAATTTATTGCTGAATACGTCTCGGACGCTATAGAAAGCGGTTATGTCGCAGAAAAGATCATTTTCGGCGGGGGCGGCACATCATACATACGCGGTCTGTTGAGCGAATACATGGTATCTGACCCGCAGTTTGCCAATGCAAGGGGCTTCATGGAATACGGGTTAAAATTATGAAAAAAAAGAAAAGAAAAGCAGTTAAGATAGCGCGGATAAAATTGGGGCTAAGACTAACCGCAGGCGAAACGCCGTCACTGGCTGAAGCTATCAAGAAGGAGATAGATGACGGTGTAACAGGTGTCGTATTCGACATGGGCGAGACGGTAACGCTGGATTCCAGGGGCATCAGATTTATACTGGCAACATGTGGCTACTTTGCGCCCATGCATGGGGTTGTCCGCTTGGTCAACGTGCCGCCGGATATTTTGAAATCATTCGAGTCCATGGGGCTTTTGGACATGTTACACGTTTCTGCCTTAAAAGCGGCTGATTTATGAATTTGTATTGATTATAAGATGTTAGAAATTATATTTTACAAAAACTGCCGTTTTTTGCATGATGTACATGCTTGCATTGGAGTTTTACAAAAATTGATTTTTTTGTAATTATTGATTATCCGGCCCACTGCATAAAAAGAGAGGGGGCGATGTTTTGCCCTCTCCCTTTTTTACACTCTTTACTCACGATGATCTGAATGCACTGATATAATACTTAGCCATGCTGATCCTGCTGTGGCCCATATCCTCTGTTATCCTCCGCAAGACCTGAACATCCTTTTTTGTGTCCGCATTTTTTTCATACTGCTTGTTTGCATAATTCGCCCTGAATGCGTGTGTGCCGCAATATATCTCCCCTGCCCTTTTAGCAGCCCTCTTTACTTCCTGCGTGTATTCCCTCTGAAAACTGCTCCAGTTCGTATTCGTCTCCGAGAGGTGTGTTTGTATGCTTCCGATTACAACCAGTACCGCATTAAGGCTTTCCATCCTGTCAGAGAAATCGAGTATCCTGTTCCTGCCGCCCTTTGACTTCATGATGGATATGAATGTTCTTGAAGGATGCGATATGGCCGAATCCACTACCTTCTTGATGTCAGATATCCGAGCGCCTGTCTCATATTGAATAAGCGCCGCCGCTTTGTATGCCTTGCCTCTTATTGCATCGATCACCTTATCGGGATCTCCAAATGGAGTAGTCCGGCAGGAAGGCATTGCACGACTTACCCACGTTGACCTGTTTTCATCTATATACGTTATGAGGTCCTTCCTGCTAAAAGCATTGAACAGCTTGATGAGCGCAGAGGCGTTGACCTTTACCGTCTTTTCCCTTCCGCCCTTGTCTAAAAGGTTGTTGAAGTGGGTCTCGACATGCTTTTTTGTAATCTGGTTAATACGTTTAACATCGGTCAATACCGTGTCTTTGAAATGATTAATGATCCCCGCATACCTTTCAAGTGTTTCATAGCTGTGGATATAAGGGGTATATCCCTCGTTTTTGGTTACTGCCCGCCTCGATACGCCGATACCTTCCCGGAAAAATGTGATTGTCTTGCCGATGGCATAGCGCAAACCGGTTCGGTAACCTACATCGGGAACTATAGGCTTCTCAAAAGGTCTTTCATGCCTCTCGGGTATCTCAAGTCTGGGTCCATCAGGGTTATCGTATAATCTCATGCATCTAATCATTGTTTACCTCCGTTATTTTCTCTATCCTATTATTAATTCCCGAGTAATCAATTCGACCCCTTATCTCACCTTCGACTTTCGATAATACCCTTGCGAATCGTGATACCTGCTCCTGTGTTTCCGGTTTTACGCTTGCCTTTTTAATACTTTTCACGTTTCCTCCATCCTTTATAGTATCGTTATAATTACTAAGCTTTTGATATTACTATGATTAACCTGTATTAATTTTATGTTATTACTTCTTGTTATCTTCATTAACGGCGCAATTCTCCCACCTGATAGAGGTTAAGTTTTTCCAATTCCCACTTTAAAGACGTGGGCAACCTACTCATCCCTCCTGCACCAAAAACTGCCCCTGAGTGGAGGACAGCGGCATAAAATTGTTTTTTTAATTGGGGGGGGCCGTATTGTACCCCCGGGGGTTTTGTTGGTTGGTTGATGGATTTTGATATGTAGCTGTTTTTATAACCTATTGTTGCCTATCAGTTTTCTTATTAGGGGCTTTTTAGGGGGACATCTTTTTTGTCTTGCTGCCCAAATGGAGGGATTTAGGTCCGCATAATGACAATATTCTTGTCCCAAACACAAATTATTAAATTGGTAAAACTTTTTTTCGGTTTCCCTACTAATGATTATCTGTATATGTATTACTTTCTGGGCATCGCTGTAAACCCCGAACGGTTCGTTTCCGTATGCAAAAAATGAAATTTATTTTTATTATTTTTCTTGCTACTTTTTCAGTAATACAGCGAGGCACAAGACAAAATCTATTTACAGTGTTCAATCCGGGTAAATGATTGAAACTATCCATGGAACATTTTTTGGTGCAATTTTATTTGCACTAATTATCTTTCCCACTGTCAGACATACCCGAGCCTAACTTCCTGGTCTTTATAAAATTATAGACCGTCAATCTGTTTACATCCAATATTCTACCAATGGCGCTTACGGAAATTCTTTTATAAAGCATTTCCTTGATGACGGATTCTTTGCCCGTAAGTTTGGTTATTTTGGAATAACTGCCTTTTGGCCTCCCTAAACGCTTGCCTTCCTGCTTTTTGCGGGACAGCGCCTCCCTGGTACGTTGAGAAATAAGATTTCGTTCTATCTCTGCCGAAAGACTGAATGCAAAAGCCAGCACCTTGGAATTGATGTTATTTCCGAGTTCATAACGCTCTTTACAGGTAAAGACCTTGATTTCCCTTTCCATGCAGTCATGGAGAATACTCATGATCTCCATAAGGCTTCTTCCGATTCTGGATAGTTCGGTTACCACCAGAATATCACGGGCCTTCATTTGTTTGAGAAGAGAACCTAACTTTCTATCATTAACATTTTTCGTGCCGCTGACGGTTTCCTCGATCCACTCATCAATCACCCATTTTTGCTCATCCGCAAACTTGAGGATTTCATATCGTTGATTGTCAGTTGATTGCTTGTCGGTACTCACGCGGATATAGCCTTTTATCATCTAAAGTGCCTCCTGTTAACAATATACTATTATTGTATTTATATTATACATTAATTGTCTAAAATAATAGGTATTTTATATATCAAATAAACATCTATAATAATCGTCCGTTTTCTTTAACAGTTAGAAAAAAATATTTGCTGTTGCGACCCCGAATCCAGGGATTTACAGCTCAATCAAATTACCATCAGGAGAAGCTGTCTTAAGACGCAAAAAAAGGCAGTTCGAAAAAGGCAAGCCGGTAGTATAAGGTGTTGAATGTCCCTCAAAAATCTCCATTTAAAAAACAATCGACCTCTCTGATCAACAATGACCCAGCATTTTTGTTCGTCTTGACAATATGCCAAATGGCATGTATATAATATGTCATATGACAAGGAGGGCGCAAAAATGGGAACAGTAGCTTCGATTCTTGGCGGGGAAAAGGAATTGGGCCAGAAGATTCAGGGTCCTTTCGATTTCGACAGTCTCATCAAAAAAGGGATGCCATCAGGTGTAATATATTACATGAAAAAGGAGTTCAATCTTACGGATGAAACCCTTGCGCTCATCACGGGGACAAGTCTCCGCACAATTGCGAGGAGACGAAAAACCACGAAAGGTGAAACCGCGAAGGAAAGACTTTCGCCCGTAGAAAGCGACAGGCTTTATCGTTTTGCCCGCATTATTGCCTTGGCGGAGGAGGTGTTTGAGGACAAGGCAGACGCTATGGAATGGCTGAAGAGTCCGCAGCACGGCCTTGGCGGAGTAGTTCCTTTTGAAATGCTTCAGACCGGAGCAGGTTCGCGCGAGGTAGAGGATTTATTGGTCCGCATAGAATACGGGGTTATTTCTTGATCCGTGTCTGGCGCATCATAAAGAAAAAGTACCTCCAGTATGCCCTTTCGGGAGAGGGTACACGTCTGGGCGGGGGGCGTTGGAACCATGCAGGGACACCTGTTGTCTATGCAAGCGAAAGCCTTTCCCTTGCAGCCCTGGAACTTTTTATCCATTTTACACGGCGCGATATCGTGATCAGCAAATCCCTTCTGGCGATACCTGTCCATATCCCCGATACAATAAGAATATTAGAAATTCATCTGGAAGATTTGCCCCGTGGATGGAACTCATCACCACCACCTGATTCCACAAGGGACATTGGAACGAAATGGGCGAAAAGCGGTGCTTCGGCTGTGCTTCGCGTACCCTCGGCAATTATCCCGGGGGAACACAATTATGTTATTAACGTAAAACATTCTACTGATTTTTCGGTAATCACTGTTGGTGATCCGGAACCTTTTGCGCTTGATGATCGTATTTGGAAGGGGCAATAAAAAAAGCCACCAACCTTTTAAAGTTAGTGGCTCTTTGATGTGGTTTATCAGCATCTTATATTACCGGCTTGTGAAAAAGGACCGCCTTTACAATTTATGCCCAGTTGCTTCTTCCGCAGGAAATGAGGCTTTTTACTTCTTTTACTAATGCCTTTCTCCAGTGGGGTGCATCTAAAGGCGAAAATCCCATATCGATTGCGACGACAAATCCGCCATTGCTTAGTGCGCTAACCGTGGATACTTCATAACCTGCGTTTTTCAGGGTGTTAATTGTACTTAAAGTTTTAACTAAAAAATTCCTCATGATATACATCCTCCTTTTTTTTGTTTCGTGATTTAGATTTTTTCATGTTTATGTCAGACAGCCTTAGCTGGTTGATAAGTTGGTAATTCTCCTTTTTTCACGAGGCATCCTGAGACACACGGCGGCAAGAGATTTTTTGTAGCAACCTCTTGGCGTGTGTCTTTGCGGATAACCTTTTTAAAGGAGGAGAGTGTGGTTTGTATGATTGCAAGACGTCCTTTTCGACATGATGTCGGGGACGTGTAATGTAAAAGTTATTTTCGGAAAACCTACTAAAATATTATCTGTATATGTATTACT
>CAYMTB010000163.1:3912-8572 GCA_964393225.1 uncultured Syntrophorhabdaceae bacterium | reverse complement strand
GTGAAGGCACCAGAAAACAAACATGCGTTTTACCTGACATTTACACATCATAACAACGGTTCAATAACGCCCTATGAATTATTCATCAACACTAAAGATCCATCAGTAGAGGAATGGACGAAAGCATTGGGGAGGCTCGTCAGTGCGGTATTCAGGAACGTGGATGATCCCACCTTTCTCGCTGATGAGTTAAGAGAGATATATTCTCACTCAGGATTCTTCTCTGCTTCCCGGAGAAAGTACGTTCCATCGTTGATTGCTGAATTCGGCGAAGTGATGAAGGATTACTTCCGGGAAATAGGTCTTGCTGAGGAAGAATTTCCTTTTGAAGAAATTCTCAACGGCGACGACAATGCTAAAAGCCTCGGTTACTGCAAAGTATGCGGACAGTATGGGTCCGTCTACGAAGAAGGATGCCTGAAGTGTCTCGCATGTGGTTTCAATAAATGCGGTTAATCGGGATAACAGTTTACAAGACGGGGGATAATTCCAAGCCGGTAGTATAAGGTGTTGATAGCCCCATCAAAAGCCACTAACTTTAAAAGGTTAGTGGCTTTTTTTATGTGGAGAATATTTGCCGCAAATAAAAAGGCCATTAAACCTTTACCGGTCAGCGCTTGCTGTAAATCAGATTAGAATTATCAAAATACCCTTTCCCGCTTTCTTGCAATAATTCCCCGCCTTTTTTATTCGTAATACATATATATCGCTGCAAGGGAGAACTATGTATTTAATCTATGGCAATAGAAGGCTTATCAAAAGAGTTAAGGAATTACTTAAAACTCACGATAAAAGATATGACGAAACAAAATTTCCTGAATATCTCCTTGTGTGGCACAATCCCATGCTGGTGCTGCCGCCCGAACTGCAAATAAAGCTGATTATAAAGGATTGTGATAACAGTAATTATTTTACCATACTGAAAAATGCCGGTGATTTGAGCAGCATGTTCACTCCTTTCGTACCGGAGCCAGGAAAAGTTGTAAGAATAAAGTCGGGGGCATACAAAGGACTCGAAGCTATAGTGAAAGGAGTCAAGAAACGAACCTGCACGGTTGAATTTAACATCCTGGGGAGGATCGCAAAAGAAATCGTGAGTCTCGATGATGTGGAAGATATCGAAAATTGACCAAATATGCAGCCCCTGGCTTTAGCCACGGGGAAGTCCAGCTATACATACCGATGTATCAGGATGGTTTAACGGTATTACATGTATCGGTAGATGTAGAGAAAATATATGATCCGGGTAAAAACTACCCATGGCCCAGGCTATAAAACGTTGTATCTTCTGCTAATCATCCAGTATCCGGGGGCATGGATATGTTCAGAGGTATTTTGAAAGGTTTGCACAACCCCTGTGGGTGAAACGATACCGGTGTTCTAATTGCCGTACCGCCTACACATTAAGGCCGGATATCTTTTCAAGAGGCTTCCGGCATTCCCTGTGGACCATTCTGTGTTCATTGATGACAAAGATACTCTTTCACCGCTTCATGCCCTGCATTCCCCGCCAGAACCAGCAGTACCGGTATAAGGGACTCATCTTCCGGGCATCGCGGATATGCAATCTACCACCCCCTGACATTCATACTCTCAAGGACATCATCTCAAGGGACTGTGTTCCTGCAAGTCATTCACTCAAAAATGCACTGCTCCGCCCATGAGCAGGACCCTACCGTCTTTTTGCGGCTATCCTGTCCGCACATTCAGGCACTTCTTACAGAAAACTATATATAGAGGCGTCAGCATTGATAAAGAAACAAAAAAGGTTATTGCTGTCTTCCGTTTCGGCGTCATTGCCGATTTTGTCGGGGAAAGAAAACTCTCACGGGGGGAGAAGGAACTGATTCTTCGTGAAAAATCATAGGTCCTCTCCCGGGGCCGGGGCCTATGAGAGGGAGAAGAAGTTAGAGAGTTTATTCTTCGAGGAGAAAAAGAACAAAAGGAAATCGCGGGTCATGAATGAAGAGGCTGTTACCGCTCTTATTCATCACAAGGAGGAACGGACGGGAGTCTCCCCTCCCTGTTCTTGAAAGAGGCCAGGGCATAAGAGGATTCTTCCCGGGGCATACATGGTGACCTAAATAGTAATACCTGAATATACCGTGAATACGCATGACCCATTCATACAGATGCATATTAACGATCGTATTTAATTACTTCTTTAAGGGGAAAGCAAATGTGTGAGACAGAGACAGAAAATGCACGTAAATCAGAAATAGCAGAAATAGTTTGTAAGTTGTGGACAAAAATGAGACCGCAGATTGAAAAGCTCGCAAAAAAAGTAGGAGGATTTTCGACTTACTTAGAGCATGACGATTATCTAAACCAGGCGTATATCGCATGCTACGATGCTATTGAAATGTACGATGAAACAAAAGCTGGAAAGATGAAGTTAAAGACATTCACTTTCTGGTACGTCCAAAAACATCTGTACAAAATGGTAGAAAAAGGAGGGGGCGAGGTAGTGTATATAGCACGCTCGCCGAAAGGTGAGACAAAGATATTGAACAATTCCCAATACCGCAAAACGAAAAGGAAACTTGAATTAGAAGGATATGTATTTACATCGGAACGGACCGTAAGCCCATTTGCTGAATGGGATAAAAACGAAAATGAAAACGGTCAACACGACGGCAACAGCCACAAATACTTTGATTACTAAAAAAAAGGAGGTAACGAAATGCCGGAAATGCAGGAAGAAGCTTGTCAGACGAAAACCGTTGAACCTCAGGGTGAAAAAGAAGGAATATGGGCAACAGTCAAAGAGTATAAAAGAATTAAGAAGTCAGTACCACTGAAAAATATTTATAGATACGTTGAAAAAGGTTATTTTGAATCGAAAATAACAAGCGCTGATGGCAAGCAAAAGTGTATCTTAATATTCATCAAAAAAGCTCAGGATGTAGCAAATATCCTCTATCTTAGAGAATTGAAAAAAAATGCGCCTAAGCCCGAGCCAAAGCCCAGAAACAGCAACCACAACCGCTCATATCGTATGAGTTTAGTATTCCCTGCTTTGAATCCAGGACAACTTGAATTATTTGTCGGTATTGCTACGAATCCCTCACTAATAGGTGAGAGATGTGACAAAATAGACTTTGCTTATGACAAGGATATAGAAGTAGACGAAGACACACACAAAAAAATAATTGCTAAGGCAAAAGAACATGGTATGAAATCAAAAAATATGATGACGAGTGTCGTTTATCATATGATGTTAGAGAAGTTACTCAACGATTTTGAGCAATTAAAAAACAATAAGGAGACACCAAATGAATGAAAACAATGTGATAGTAATGGTCAGAGCAGAAAGTATCAAACTCGGAGATCGTTTATTCAAAGCTTTGGACGAGGAAGTAATGACTGAACTTATGACAAGCATCAAGATGAGTGGTGTTTTTTCTCCACTGCTGGTCGAAAAGGAGCAAGATGGTATCTATACCCTTCTTGCCGGTTTCAACAGGCTTGATGCAATAAAGAGGTTGGGTATTACTGAAGTTCCTTGCGAAATTATAACGGCTAATAATCGAGTAGCTGCTACATTCGACACTGACTTGATCAGGAGGGATCTCAGCTGTGACGAAAAAGTAGAGATGAAAAAAATAAGGGTTGAATATGAGAGGAAAAACCGCGAACGCATGGAACAATCTCTGATACCCGCATATCAAGGTTTTACAAAGTACTTAAGTGACGATACACTGCAATACTTCTGTAGCATTCCTGCCGCGGAGCAGCAGCTTTTTTTCAATGCAATCCCCGAAAAGATTGTCGCGGACCCAGTGGAGTTAGAGAAGCTGGAAAAACAAGTGCAGGAAGGTGATAAAGAAATCAAAGAACTGCGCGAGTTTAAAACGAAAATCGAAAAGGAAAAGAAAACATTTGAAGATTATAAAAAAAAATATGATGAATTGCAGTCAACAAAGCAAAATGAAGTGGATAAATTGGTAGATATAAAGAAAAAGGAATTGGAAGAGGTTTACAAGGATGCAGATGAAAATGTCCGGGTTGCTTATGAAACGGCAAAGGAAGAAGTAGAAAATATCCTCAATAAAGAGGTTGAAGAGCAACGAGTCTTAGCTGTAAATATGTCTATGGAAGTAGCTAAGAGAAACGTAGAAATCAAAGCCATGCAGGAAAAAATCGACAAATTCGAGGATGTAAAGAAAGGCATTCAAAAAGAGAAGGTTAAACTCCAAAACAAAATAGATCAACAGAAAAACATAGTGGCTGCGGTATCAAATCCGCAAACGATAGTAAGCCGTTGCAAACTCATTGTAATGGATGCAGATCATATCAGGAACACTATAATACAATGCGGCCCTGATCTGTGGATCAACGAAAGAGATACGAAGAATGCTATTAAAAAACATCTTGCCGCCGCCATTGAGGAGATAAATGAGATACAGAAATTCCTGGACACAATTAAGCCAGAAGGCAACAAAGATGAGAAAAAAACTCTCGGCAAGGAAGAGAAAAAAGAGATATTGCAGTAGCAATTTTCAACCATCCCAAATCTAATCCCCCTCGCTGCTCAGCGGGGGGTTTTTTGGACAAAAATCTGCGTAACGGTTTGATACGCAAAAACCTTTGTCACTGACAATGAAATCTGCGTAACGGTTTGATACGCAAAAACCTTTGTCACTGACAATGAAATCTG
>CAYMTB010000163.1:0-3812 GCA_964393225.1 uncultured Syntrophorhabdaceae bacterium | reverse complement strand
CGTAACGGTTTGATACGCAAAAATAAGTCCAGATTGGAAAATAATTTTAGTTCCAATAATGTCACAGCTTTGAGCTTCATTCCATTTGTTTCCGGATTGGAAAATTTCGACCTTCATTAGACCTACGCTGCTCTACAGCTAACACACACCTAATCCATCTATCACATACGTCATCTTCTTGCCTCTTGTTGTCCCGACAAACACCATCTCGTCTGTCAAAAACTCCCTGTCTGTCCCGGGGGGTATCACGAAAATCACATAATCGCTTTCACTCCCCTGAAACTTGTGTACCGTGAGCGCATATGCAAGTTTTATATCCTTTGGTTCAATCAATACCGTTCCATCTCCTTCTGAGGGGAATTGCAAACCGATAAACCCCATATCCTTAGATACGACATACCCCATCTGGCCGTTCGAGGCAATGAGTTCGCCGTCCACGTAAACATTCTCAGTGACGATCACCTTGTCGTGTGCCTTTATCTCCTGAAAAACACTTTCCGATTGCGGGTTGACGATCTTTTGCAGGAACAAGTTCAATCGTCTTGTCCCTAAAGGACCGCCGTGAACAGGGGTGATGACCTGAAATGTCTTGCCATGATCTTTGAGTGTCGTTGCTATCTTCTTGACAAGCAGCATGGCCGAGAAGGCATTGTCTACATGGTAAACCTTCACAGAGGGTCCACCGCTATTGGCAAATCTCCACTTTTTTGTGAGTTCAACAATGGGGAGAACATCGGTCATTATTCTGAAAACGCTTTCCCCTTCAACGGGAGGAAGCTGCCCGGGGTCGCCTGAGAATACCACTCTCGGGGCTGCCTTGAGAATTGCATGAAGGGTATGCCAGTTAAGCATAGACGCCTCGTCCACTATAAGCAGGTCACAATCCAGGGTATCTACAGAAAACCCCTTCCTGCCGAATCCGAGCAGACTGTGGACGGTGACGGCCTTGCTGCCCAGCAGCTTTGCTGCCTTACCTGTTGTTGCCGACAGGATAACACGGCTTGACATCGAGGCGATCTTCTTAAGCAAAGTTGTTTTCCCTGTCCCTGCTGTCCCTGACAGTATCGTATATCTGTGATTCATCAAACTACGTATGTGATCATCATTCGTTGAAAAAATCGGGAGCGTTTCGGGGTTATCAGTCAACATCATGAGCGCCTTCTTGCTGAGATAAAAGACGGAACTCAGGTAGATACGGTCATAGCTGAAGACAATCTTGTGATGCGGGAGTTTTGTAACCTCTTCCATAACCGGGGATACGTCACCTTCTTCTACATCGAGAAGCCTGGATACCTGCTCGACTACAACAGCAATGGAAAGTGAGCCCTGTGCGTTGCCATACGCTTCATCTACAACATGATAGCTTGTTGCGTATACCTTTTCTGCAAGAGATCCGGGTTGCTGTGTCCTCTCAGAGATGACGTATGCGGAATGAAAATCGAGGTGTCCATTGAAGTAAAAGAAGTATGGGTTCTGGAGATATTGTATTTGCTTCTTGTAGGAGAAGGACAAGAACTTCCTGAGCATCGCCTTCCTCCCCATAAGCCACAGTAGCGCGGTCATCTCTTTGAATAGAAACGAAGGGTATCCCGGGACGGCAAGTTTTTCTTTGACAGCATACCTATTGACGCTCTCATATGACTTGCAGGTATCGATGTTGTATGTCCCTGAATCACCGGCAATGAATATGTTTTTCTTTTTTTCCCCTTTAAATGTGCCCCCTTGTGTTGGGATCACGGAGGGATTGCTATTCTTCTCGGGTACATAGACCCATGACCTGCTTCTTACACGGTGCAGATCGCCATTTCTGGTATTTCTGGTCTGTACGACAATGCCCTTAACCATAAATCCCCATGTTAGTTGTTAGTTATGGTTCCTGCATGAGCGGCAACTGAACGATACCCAATGTTTTATAGCTGCTGTCAATAGACATTGATTATATAGATTACAGTCAAAGTTCCGATTATAGGGTGCTTTTTTAATTGAAAGAGCTTCGTACAATCGAACAGGTGATGCAGAAGAAGGAAGAGAAACTTCCGAATAGTTTTGTCGGGTCTCATCTCGCAAAGATGGCAGTTCGTTCTCATTTTCCATATGTACTTTCCTTTCGTGTCATTAATCGGGATGTTTTGATAATACGTATTCCTATAGTAATATTACTATTTAGAACCAAGCGGTATACCCCCTTATTTGACGGTATCACTTCACATTTCAGTTCACAGAAATGACCGCTTGTTTTATTAGTTGGCAGCAAAAAGGGGGTAAGAAGTAATACATAAGCAAAATCATCAGTAGGTATTTCCGAAAACAATCAGCAAAACCTTCATTTTAGGAAGGTTCTTTCGTTTTAAATCCAATTATAAAAAATTAAGGAGGGCAACATTATGGCATACACACCAGAATTATCACAACCGGCATCCTCAATGCTCAGAAGGATTGCATGGGCAATAGAAAGACCTATGACCAGTACGATGGAAATGATCTTCAAGGAACTGCCCGGCTTCATCAGGAAGGAGGAGGTATGCAAAAAATGCAGGGATAAATCAATATGTTCAGGGTGTGGCTTTAATCAGAACCATTACGTCGCGGAAGGAGGATAACCATGCAGACAAAAGATGCCGTTGAAAAAATCATTACCAGAACGGCAGAAAGCCTGGCCTATCCGCAGACTAAGCACCTTTGCACCACCTGCGCAAGATATATAAGAAGTTTCTGTCCGGTAGGAATGGATATTACCCACGGTGATTTTTACCATGAGATACTATCAGACTACATTGCCCCCAGATGGAAATATGACGACCAGATCCCAGGTATATCCATCTCCATTACTTCATGCACAAAATACAAGAAAGAGCGGCGATAAAGTGAACGAGCAGAACAGGAACTTCAGATTGTCTAAAACGTACCCCTGTAAAGAGTGGCATATAAAAAAGTCGAAGTTTTACTCTTAAAACAGATAGAAGCAACAACCACAACTACAAAAATTAAATATCTAAGGAGGCAACATGATTAGAATCGTTTGGGAAAACGGGGGACACGACTACATACTGAAAAAGATGCTTCCCTATTTTGTCAAAATGGGGATGATAGCATACGTTGTAAAATTTTAGGAGATCATATGGGATATTATATTACTATGGAATCAGTTACTTTTGAATCAAAGCTAACCCCTGAAGAGATGAAAAATAAGATTGGAGAATTGGAATCGTCAATACCGGGCTCCGTTATCGGGTATGAAGATGATGGCGTAGATTTCAGCATCAACAGGGATGTTAGTCCCGGGAATAAATGCTTCTACGAGCTCATGCCTTATCAGGGTGATTATTACTTCAGATATGACGAAGAAAAGCTGAAAGCAGTCACAAATTTTATATCGACCGTCATTGCTCCGTGCCGCCATACGCTGTTTCAGTTTTACGGCGATACAGCATGGGATTTGTGGGGATCTCTCGTCACACGCGATCAGGTATTGCCTGTTGGGTACAAACTGACTGTCGAAACGCCGGAATGTGTTGTTGGATATGACGAGTTTGTCAAAAGCCTGCAACCCCCCGTGACATTTCAGAGGGTAGTCGTCAAAGGGAAGGAATGTCTGTTCAGTGATATCAGAGACGCAACGCCCCCGCCGGGGTACGACTTCAAATACGACATACGCCATGATGACGAGCAGTGGGAACCCTGTTCAATAGAAAAATGGGTATTCGTGAATTATTACGGAAGCATTTACACAGAGGAAGAGATGTTTCCTGAATTAAACTGCAAGGACAACCTTGTCGAACTGGATGAGGAAGATTTTGGCTTTGTCGATTAGA
>CAYMTB010000162.1:0-8610 GCA_964393225.1 uncultured Syntrophorhabdaceae bacterium | reverse complement strand
AACCAAGCCCCTGAAAATAATATAGTGTCAGTTCATCATACAATTCTTTCTCATACTACTGTGTCCCACAATTCAGCCTCCTCTACAGCCACGTTAATCTGAATAATACATGCGAGATAAAGGCCATGATACCGTTAGTCCGTTTCCCTTCTTTTTCCAGGATGACTTTCCGAGCCAGTCTGTAGCAGTCAGAAACGTGGCCGTTACCAATTAATTTCATTGTACTTAACGATATGGCTACTACAGCAGTCTGACCGAGCAAAGGTATGTATTTTAGAATCTGCCTGAGGATGATACGGTCCCCTGTCTTTTTAATAATCCAGATAATCACTTCTCTGGTTATCACTTTTCCCACCATGGTCTTGCCTGTCTTTTTAATGAGGCTGAATATGAGTATTTTTGTCTTATTGTCGTACGCATTGATTTGCTCTTTAGATAGCCCAAACCTTTTGTTCACTGTCTGTATAAGCTCAGTGAGTATAACAACGTCTACCGCCACATCTGTTCCAGGTACAGGTATTATCGATGCTGCACCGGATATTACTGCTCTTTTTGTGACCATCTTTTTGCATTGCTTACGTATACGTTCAAGTTCATATAGTGTTCTCGGCAGCAAATTATCCTCCTTTTAAAATTCAGCAACACGTCTACTTGAGATAACCTTGATTGGCAACTTTTCCTCATCTTTTGTACGGATCATTTTCCCCTCTGAGAGCTTCCATGCCATGGCGGCGTAATGTGCAATCTTTTCGATGTCGTAAAGTTTCATATTGTTATTCCAGATACGCCACGCATAACGGATGATATTCCAAACACAGATCGTAGGGTTGCCAGTCAAATCCATTAGGTCAACGCCGTCTTTCGTATATTTTTCTACAGTTGTATTCTCGATGTATTCCTCCATACGTTTGGAGAATTCCTGCCACTCAGTAACTCTATCCATCTGTATCCTCCTCCCTTTCAATAATGGCCAAAGGCATGATGTCCCAATTTTCTTCCTTCTCGCTGGTATTAAATGCTTTCAGTAAGCGTTTCTGTGCCTTAAATGTCAGATCATTGAAGTAAATCTCTACAGTTCTCAATTTACCCCTCCGACCATATTCAGGATATTACCTCCGGTTTTCTGTAACTTATTCACTGATGCTGATGGCAGGTTTTCATACTGTGATGCCTTGGTATACGTATTGACGATTTGGAACATTGTTTCTCCCACTTCAAATGGCCATGCCCAGGTAACGGCTTCCTGTTCTTCTTTGCTTAACTGGAACTGCCGGTTAAATAACGTTATGGTGGATAAGGGGTCTGCAACAGGACTCTCCAATGACAGCTTGAATTTCTCTTTCTGTTCAGCCAAATGATAGGATACTTTGCTTAATACTTCCGGGAACTCATCAAGGATCTTCCTGGAAATGTGTTTGTATTTCTGGGATTCCTTTTCTTCCGAGATAAGGCCATTACTGCATATAAGCCTTAAAACGTAGGCTGATATTGATAATGATGCTATACCTACCTCACTGTTCGATATTGAAATGCCTGGTGACATCTTGTTGCCGTTGATTGTAAAAGTCTTCTTTCCGTCTGGAATACTGAGCATCATAAAGTCCTGGTCAACTGAGCATTGCACTTCTGTGTCTGGACTATATCCAAGAGAATCAAGCTTCTCCAGTACCTCAAAATTGTCCACAGGAACATATCGCTCTGTAAATACTGCTCTTACGTCATCACCATCAAAGCGCACGAACAATTCTTCATTACGTTCCTTCTCAATCCAATGGTTCAGATTATATGCTTGAACGTCTATTGGACACCGCCGTAAATAGTAGAGAGGTACATTGAGACGGAATGAAAACCCCTGCTGTGCCATATGCCTCATTCTGTATGGTTGGCCAGCTATACGTACTGTATTCAAACTGTCAAAACGTATATCGTGTACTGGTACCTTTCTATCGACACAATTTTTAGATAACATGTCTATTCTGTCTGATATTTTTGCTAATGTGGTCAAAGTTTGCATTGGTGTTCCTCCTTGGAGTATTTGATATTTTGTATTGGTTGTACGATGTGCAGAGATGGTTATCTTTCCACGCAATGGTTCTGGTTAAAGCCACATCCTGAGCAAAGTGATTTATCCCTGCATTTATTGCATACCTCTTCTTTCCTGATATACCGTGGTAAATACTCAATTATTTCTTCGAGTGTTTTGGTCATAGGTTTTCCTGTTGCCCATGCAATCCTTCTGAGCATTGAGGACGCCTGTTGTGATAATTCGGGTGTGTATGCCATTGATCACCTCCTGTCTGGATAGATTGTTTTTCTGTTTCTTTGAGCATGTTCATACTGTAAGCAATCAATATCGGGTTTATATCGCCTCCTTTTCTTCGTTGTCGCTAAACCATTCAGGATGGTCTTCTGACCAGTATTCTCTGCTATAAAAAGCATTGTTTCTAATTACTCCTTCATTTTTATCGTATAGTTTGCCGTTTCCCGAACACCACATCTTGTAGCCAGGTATCATTTCCAGGAAAGAATCTATTGCTATCCCGGCATCCTGCAAAAGGTGCTCAAATGAATATAGGCTTTGGTGGTCTCCAAAATGGTTATAATCACAGCCAACCTTTATCCAGCCATCTTCCAGGGTCTCGTAAAAGGTGATCCCTCCATGAAAGTCTATTGATGATAATATGGGGTGATCGTCATAGTCATAAAAGCTGAGGTTGAATACATCATTCTTTTCTTTTTGAAGAAGGAAGGAAGACGGATTGTTTTCTTCCGGTATCCTCTTTGTGTCTATCATAAGGTACAGGTTCCAGATGGGACAATAACTGCTTTCTGCATAGGGTTTACCAATACCTTCTACCTGTCCCCACAGTACCAGTTCAAATTTTATCCCTCTATACTCACCAGTATATGTTTCTTTGTGTATCATGTTTTCTCCTTATGTTGTGGCACAGGACAGGATTTGAACCTGTATTTGATGGCTTTGCATTCCAGAGGTTGCTGTCTACTTCGCTTTAGGCGTTTATAAGCGGCATAGTCTTCTTGCACTTCCACTATGCTTATTGGCCTTTTCCACCATCAGAGTGACCTGCTCCTAATCCAGCATCTCAGCGCTGATACGCCCGTATGCAGGCTGATTGCCCAACTCTTGCGTCTCATTCCGCCACCTGTGCCCATTGTATCGAACAGATTTTCAGTGTTTTTTGATTGTTTTGGATAGAATACTTTTTAACCGACTGTCATCAGCCATACTGGTAAATCCCTTATTTGTAATGATGAGATGGTCCAGTACTATGATGCCCAGAAGCTTTCCTGCTTCCTTTAACTTTTTTGTTATCTTTCTGTCCTGATCACTTGGGGTTAAATCTCCAGATGTATGATTGTGGCAGAGCACAATTGAACTTGCATTGGCAAGTATGGCGCTTTTAAAGAGCTCTCTTGCCGTCACGGTGCAGGAGTGGAGATTTCCTATGCTGACTGTCTCAATGCCTATAATGGTATGGTTGGCAGTAAGCAGAACCGACATAAGGATTTCTCTATCTGAGTTGACCAATTCGTCTCTGACAATTCTGTAGATATCTGCCGGTTCGTTAACTTCAACATCTCTGCGATCCTGTTCAGACCATGTCAGATGAACTTTACAGCGAAGGCTGTTGAATAGGTTATCCATAACACCTCCGGTTATAGCTGGCCGTTTTCTTTGAGACTGAGGAATGAATCTTTTGCAACGATGACATGGTCTAATACTTCAATACCCATAAGCTTGCCTGCCTCATGTAACCGTTTGGTTATTTTCAGGTCTTCTTCGGATGGTTCGGTATTACCGCTTGGATGATTGTGGCAGATTATAACTGAACAGGCATTTGCTAAAATTGCGCTTTTAAAGAGTTCTCTTGGCGTAATGAGTGAGGCATTCAACGTTCCGATGCTTACCGTTTCTATGGCTAAAACGGTATTCCTTATGCTCAACATGATGGAAAGGAACATCTCTCTGTCGGATTTTCCGAGTTCATGCTTTACAATCTTGAATACATCCTCAGGCTTGCCGATTGTGTGTTCTTTTGAAGGATTCCCTTCTTTTACCAGGCATACCCGGCATTTCAGTTGTTTATATATGGTCATACAGACCTCGCTTTGAAACTAAGTACCTTGCCATTGTTGCCGTTGTGGAATCTTCCCGCAAGGGATATGTAGGTATGCTTCATATTCCTTTCCCACTTTGATTCTGTTACTACCTCCTGAGACATAACCACGATAAACTGGTCATACTTATAGGGGTTGTAATCGTTTTCAATAATCAGAAGGGTCTCATAGAAGGCTTTCCTTATTACCTGCTGCAAACACTGTCCTCTCCTTCTGTCGGAGAAATATACCCCCTCTGTCTCGAAGTCCCTTGCTCTGTACAAAACCTCAAGGGTCCTCTCCTTGTTTTTATTATCCATGATAGTATTAATGGATTCAAACTCCTGTAATAGCGCACTGAAGAGCCTGTGGTAATACTGAGGGATATATGGCAGCATCCTTTGAATGTCTATTTCATTTGTTATTGCAGCAGCATCCCTCCATTCCTGTTTAGGTGTAATGATAAATGTATCTACAAGGCATCCCATGGCCTACCTCCTTTTTGATTTTTTGTTTAACGGCTGTTTTGTTCCCATAATCTCGTCGATGAACATAGATTTGTTACACTGCTGACCCAGATAGATCCTCGAATATGAGAGATAGAGCAGCGTCATAGCTCTGGATATTGCAACAAAGCATATACGGCGTTCTTCCTCGATGTCCCCCCTCTTTGTGGGCATAATCCCTTCGACAAGGCCAATGACGAACACTATAGGGAATTCCATGCCTTTGGATTTGTGGATAGTCATTAAAGAAACCCCATCCTTGTCATGAACGTTGTCCCCCTCAAATGTTTCTGTAAACGTTAAAAACGATGTGATATCTGAATACTTACTTGCCGCCAATTGTAACTGGTTGAGGTTTGCGATCTTTACGTCGTCGGGACTTGGAATATCGTCGTCTGTAATGTACTTGTCATAGTCCAGCGTGCTCCTTAACAATGCAATTAATTCTGCCGGTGGAAGTTTCTCTTCAATAAGCGGATCGAGGAACTGTATAAGACTTTTCACGTTCTTTCTGATATACGGGATGTCAATGATGATTAACTTTAGCGCCTTATAGAGATGGAGCTCTCTTTTTGCAGCAAAATCCTCAAGCTCTCTGGTAAATGTCTTGCCGATATAACGATTTGGTACATTGATAACACTGAGCAATGCCTCATCCCCTTCATGGGAATCGGGGTTGACTATCAGCCGTAAGTAGTCGAGTAGAATTTTCACCTCATGCCTGTTGTAGAAATTGAGGCCATTTTCTATGTGGTAAGGAATGTCATGCTGGCAGAACGCAGTCTCAACAAACATCGACTGAAAATTAGCTCTGTAAAGTATTACAATGTCTTTATACGGAACGTTTCTCCTCTCTGCCAGATCACGTATCTCATTGACGAGTGTTAATGCCTCACCTTCTTCAGTTTCGGATTCCAGCATCATGATCTCTTCGCCATCAATGTTATTGGTGATAAGACGTTTATCAATTTTACGTTCATTGTAGGCTATGAGATTCTGACAGCCTTTGAGGATCTGCGGAGTGCTTCGGTAGTTCAAATCAAGTATAAACTGTTCTGATTCCGGGAAGGTCTTGTGAAAGTTCAGTATATTCCCCACTGATGCGCCGGTGAAAGCGTAGATGCTCTGCCAATCGTCACCTACAACGAATAGGCTCGTTTCGATATCATCCCCTCTTAACAACTTTACAATTTCCATCTGAGCTGGATTGGTATCCTGAAATTCATCAATTAAAAGGTGGCGGTAGGTCTGCTGATATTTGTATCTGATGTCTTCGTTGTTGTATAAGAGCAGGTATGTCTCAAAGAGAAGGTCATCGAAGTCCATAAGCATCTTCTTTTTCTTTTCTGACTCATATGTCTCATATACAGTGGCCATTTTCTGCATAGTGGAGTCCCCTTCATACAGGACTTTCATCTCTGATGCCGATATGAGGTTGTTTTTACATAGGCTTATCTCCTGCAATACAGCACCGGTAGAGAGTTCACGGTATCTCAGCTTCTTAATGATATCCCTGATAAATATAATCTGGTCCTTGCCGTGGAGAATTTCAAAGACATAACCCTCGCTCCTCAAGAGAAAATGACAGAATGAGTGGAGTGTTAAGAGCATTACCCTTGATGCAATGTTGCCCAATATAGGTTCAAGGTGATGTCTCATTTCCTCGGCCGCATTCCTGGTAAATGTTAATCCGAGGATATGCTCTGGCGGAATACTGCACTGTGTTATGAGGATTTTAATCCTTTCCATCATGGTCTTTGTTTTCCCTGATCCCGGTACTGCTATTACTGCGCAAATTCCATTTAGGAACCTGGCCGCTTCCATTTGCTGAGTATTCAATTTCACGACTGCGCCTCCTTGCCATTTTCCAGTGTGGTAATGGCCATTTTAATTCTGAAAAGTGTTGCAACGGTTTCATTGATTGTTGGATTGGTCTTATCCTGTGAGACAAGCTGCTGCAATGACCTCTCCTGTTCGTGAAAATAGATGTGAAGAAATTCAAGGATACTGTCAACGGGATGCCTCTTTAACAACCTTTTCACGTTTACGATTTTCTGAGTACGGTCCTGATGTCTCACTGTAAGGTATTGCTGTGCCTCTTTAACCGTCATCCTGTTCATATCGCCTCCTCCAGAAAATAATTGTTGCAGTAAGTCTTATAGACGCATCCATAGCACTTCCATGAGGTGTCATTGGGGATGAAGGTGTTATTCTGTATGCCTTTCCATACCGCCTTTATCTTTTTAATGACACGTCTTTCATCTTCCTCTGTCCTGCTGGTATAGTAAGGTTCAAATTTGGGCTGTTTTGTTTTAATCAAAACATCAAGCTTTAAGAGTATCTCTCCGGTGTGACCTAAAGCTTTCATGGCCATCTGATATATTGTCAACTGCATGTTGGTGTTAATTTCTTTGAGGGAATACGCTTTACCAGATGTCTTCCAGTCAGTAATGATAATTGTGCCGGTATCGTCTTGTTCAATAAGATCCACATAGCCTACGATAGGCACATCAAGGCCGTTTATATAGAATCCAACGGGTTCCTCAATAGCGATAGTGGTAAACCCTTCATCGGGAACACTTTCATAGTAGGATTTAAGGAGTTCCTTGCCTTCATTGAGCAATATGGTGAAGTTCTTTCCTGTTGAGTACCTGAGGTAGGGTATTACTTGTGCAGCTTGTTTCCAGTATTTTTCAAACAGTGTCTGAATATCCGGTAAAGAGAGCGTATTGCCAACCATTTTTTCCTGGTAGAAATCAGCCAGAGTCCTGTGTATGGCGCTTCCATATTCCATGGTATCAGGAGAAAACTCCGGTGGGAGCTTGTCAATTTTTCCGAATTTGTATAAGAGTCCGCAGTCTATGTAACCTGAAACGGAACTTGCCGAGAGATGGGGTTTCTTTCTGAGTTCATCTATATTCAATATTTACCTCCTTATAAAGCGCAGTACTTGCGCGAAATGAAAAAAGGACAGCAACCGTATAGGCCACTGCCCCTTTTAATAAAGATGTGGTGCGTTATGCTGCTAAGCGTAGCGCCTTGATAAATGCCGATGCATCCTCAATGGAAAGTTCATCAAGAGGAGTTTTGTATTGTTCCTGAACCCTCTTTGCTAAATCCTCTTTGGTTAAGGAACGGAGTTTCCCGAGATTGAGAATGGCTCGGTGCTGCGCTTCAGATATCCTTGGACCATTTGCCGGAGACTGTTTGGTAGGGGTATTTGGAATTTCTGATGTTGTCTGCTCTGTGGAATTTGGAATTGCTGGCGGTGCTGTAGCTACTGGAGGTGCTGGAGGTACTATAGGAGCGGCTTCGGCAACTTCCTTTTGTGGTTGTGGCGCTTCAGCCTGAGGTTGAGCAGCTTTAGCAGCCTTACCGGTATTGGAGGCAACCACCCTTAAACCTCTTGTTTCAGTGCTTTTCTCCTTTGTCTTATCAGATTGCTCTATGCCAACAACTTCGTCAAATGAACCAAGCTCCTCCACACAGGCCATACCAACATTTGTCAGGTCTCTCAATACTCTGGCCTTTGCACGTGTTGATGCCATTCTGATAATGTGCTTTGAAATAACTGCATCAGTGTTCCGAGGATCTGCGTCACCGACATCCTCAAAGACCTTACCGTCTACAGTTTTTGCATATGAGACACATATTGCCCTCATATCGTTTTCTTTTGTGGGATACTGGACAGGAATGGCCTTTAATTCTACAAGGCCCATCTTATGTGCCAGGTCAAGCACTCCTGCATATAGTGCAAAATCTTTCCCTTTGATATTTTTTATGAATCTCTCATCCATTCTGGGCTTTTTCTTTTCAAGAAATTCAGTGGTTAAAAGGTCGCCTCCATTGCATTGGATAGCAGCAGTAATATGCTTACAACGGAAATTGGGATCATTTTTGATGTTCCTGGCATAGTCGCCACAGGTACAAACTACTCCTTTATCGGCATCCAATGTGACACCATAGCAAATCTTCCCTTCGGATG
>CAYMTB010000161.1:0-8683 GCA_964393225.1 uncultured Syntrophorhabdaceae bacterium | reverse complement strand
TTAGTCGTGGTGGTGGCGGCGGGGGTCGTCGTCGATGAAGAACGATGCATGTTTATCCATCAAAAACCACATGAGGAGGAAAAGAATATGACGTATATAACCTCGAAAGTAAATAGCATTTTATTATATCGTTTTGGTTTTGTAATTACCTTTGCCGTTGTAATGGCTGCATTAATCTTCAGTTGCCCGGTTTCTGCCAAAACACCAAAACAGAAGACCTTCAAATCTCCCAATGAAGCAGTCAAGGCAATGGTTAGTGCAATAAAGACTAACGATACCAGAGAGTTGGCTGTTATTTTTGGTCCTGGCGGCAAAACCCTTGTTTTTTCAGGTGATGAGTTGGCCGATAAGGCCGACCGAGATGATTTTATTAAGGCATATGAGGAAAAAAACAGACTGGAAACCGTCAATAATGGCAATAGAGCAATACTTTATGTAGGCAGCAATGACTGGCCTATGCCCATTCCGGTTATAAAAAAGAGTAATGGCTGGCGTTTCGATACAAAGGCCGGTAAAGAAGAGATTCTCCAGCGGAGGATCGGCAGGAATGAGCTGAACGTCATCCAAACTTGCAACGCATACGTGGATGCACAACTGGAATATGCACCCAAAGATTACGATGGTGACGGATTATTTGAATATGCCCAGAAGTTTCTTAGCACGCCGGGGAAAAAGGATGGCCTCTACTGGGAGACGAAAGAAGGAGAACAAAAAAGCCCGCTGGGGACCTTCATTGCAGGTGCCGCAAAAGAGGGATACTTTCCTAAGGGAAGTAAGAGCAAACCGGTTCCTTTTTACGGGTATTATTACAAAATTCTGAAGGAGCAGGGAGAAAATGCTCCGGGAGGGGCATACAGTTATGTGGTCAATGGCAAGATGATCGGCGGGTTTGCATTGGTGGCATATCCTGCACAATATTGTAATTCCGGTGTCATGACCTTCATCGTAAATAAAGACGGTGTGGTTTATCAGAAGGACCTTGGTAAAAATACGGCAATAAATGTTCAAGCAATAAAAACATATAATCCTGACAAGACATGGAAAAAGGCAGAATAATTTAATTCATAGCGAATAGCGTACAGTAAAATCCTGAATGCTATCAGCTATCATCCATGAGTAGACATTATAGTCCGAGGAATTGAATCGCCAACCCGCAAAAGAATATTGTGGCACCAGCGAGGGCGTGATTATACCGTTCGAGCCTGGTCATGGGAATGAATTGTATGCCGAGAACTGAAACAAGAACGATACCGAGCATTGTGAGAATTGTTACTCCTCCAAAAACCATTGTTACCAGCAGTACACCCCAGAAGCTGTCTTTTGCGGCAGGGTACATGAGGATGGGAATTAACGGTTCACAGGGGCCGAACACAAAAATAGTAAAAAGTATCCAGGGTGTAAGATTTTTTGCTTCCTTCTCATCATGGATGTGGACGTGTCCGTGGAAATGCGTGTGTTCATGAATATGGGCGTCTCCGTCTATATGTTCATGCGCATGTTTATGAGGGCGGTTTCTGAACGCCCTTCGCAATCCCCAGACAAAGTACATAAAACCAAACGCAATTAAGGCCCATGCAGCGATATTGCCCCGGAAAGATTCTATAAACTCCAGCCTTGTAACAGCAACCCCCACGGCAATACCTATGAAGCCCAGCAAAACAGAGCTTCCGATATGACCAGCGCCGCAGAGAAAGGTAATCCATGTTGTCTTGAGAATGGACCATCTTCGCGCCTTTGCAAAGACAATAAAAGGGATATAATGATCCGGTCCCAGTAAAGTGTGGAAAAAACCGATTGAAGCTGCAGTGATAATAAGGATGGTCAATTCTTGTGACATGTATGAGTTAATTATACACTAAATTACTAAAATATTATAATTTTTCATCCGCTATCCGGTTTACCGGCCTGCGTACCCGTGAATATTTAGCTCCTGCTTTAAGGCAGGTAGACTCCAGAGCCTATAAAATAGTTTGTTCCCGGGATGGGCTCTACATATCCCAGCTTTTTGGACTCATCCTTGGAACCTGGTTTCACCCAATAAAATTCTACAAAGCCGCCGCCATTCTTTGCAGCATTACTCAGGCTACGAATAACAAAATTTCCCTTTGCATCTTTATAATCAAAAAGATTTCTTCCCTGTAAGTCTTTTTGGATTGCATGAGCTATGTTTACACAGTTGAAATCGTAGACATAAAAGTATCCGGAGTTGTCGGGATAGAACCTTACGGGGCTGATAAAAGCACGGATTAGATCAATGCGCTCTTTTTCAGACTTTATACCCTTTAACGCTTCGCCTAGCCCTGTTGCAGTTCCCCGTACCATGGTTTTAGCTATTTCCTTATAACAGTCTGTCGGTGTGTTGTCAGCTGCCCTGGCCAATCCTTGAAATCCGTTGGGCCATAACCCGCCCAGCAGGAACATAGCCGCACATATCATTGAAATACAAAGAATCCTGCCTTTTATAAAACGTTTGCCGATCATAATAATTTCTCCTAATGGGTATTTTTTATTGAACTCATTGATCTGCTCAGGCGTAATACCTGTAACAGATGTTTTGCACTCATATTGTGTATCACACTTATGCCCTTTATTTCAATGAAACGGTGTTGTGGTTTATAACATTATCATTTTGGGTTAACATTGCTTTCTACTATCAGGATTTGACAATTACAAGAGGAACAATTATATTAATCAGGAAATAGCACATATTTTCTGGTTGCGTGTATATATTACATCCTTGCCGGCTTGAATTAGTGCAATTTACTTTTCTGAAAGGAGTTTCTATGAAACTGAAACTGGTATTTATTTTCTCCCTTTTGTTGCTTGTAAATCTTGTGTACGCACAGGAAGGCCAGGTTTTGAAGAGTCAAAAAGAGAAAAACAGCTATGCGATCGGCGTCGACGTGGGGAATTCCATGAAGCGACAGGCTCTCGATGTTGATCCGAATGTGCTTTCGCTGGGCATCAAGGATGCTTTGTCCAACGGAAAGCTCCTGCTTACCGAGAAAGAAATGCGCGAAACGTTGATGAATCTTCAGAAAGAGTTGATGGCAAAACAATCAGAGCGGAACCAGAAATTGGCTGAGACCAACAAGAAAACCGGAGAAACTTTTCTGGCTGAAAACAAGAAGAAAGAAGGTGTTGTTACACTTCCAAGTGGCCTTCAATACAAAATAATAAAAACAGGAACAGGAGGTTTTCCTACGGCGGCAGATACGGTTACTGTAAACTATAAGGGTACCCTGGTTGATGGAACAGAGTTCGATAGTTCTTATAAGCGCGGAGAGCCTGTGACCTTTCCGGTAGGGGGTGTTATTCCCGGCTGGACTGAAGCGCTCCAGAAGATGAAAGTTGGGTCTAAATGGCAGCTGTTTGTTCCCTCAAGTCTTGGCTATGGCGAGAAAGGTGCGGGCAGCGTGATTGGTCCAAACGCAGCACTCATATTTGAAGTTGAGTTGATTTCCGTATTACCAAAGGATGTCTCTGCTCCCGCGAAAAAGTAGATAAAAAGGTTCTCCTTGCAGTCTTTTTTCTTTTTGAAGGATCGCAGGGAGAACCTTATCACCGCTTATTCAAGTTTTTTGGGAAGCTTGAACAGGTGTTTTCACAAAATCAAGCATTTTCCATACAGCCAATATAGTTGGCATATACATACTCCAATTGGCACCCATCACCTTCTTACAAAGATCCAATAAAATTTATAATTAGTTGATATAACAGCATAATAACTATCATTATCCATTGGCATAATAATTGCCTATATAGAGGTATGGAGGAAACAGCAATGGAACACAATGGATATGCAGCATACAGTCATGAAGATTTTAACGGTGAAGCATATGGTTATAATAACGAGGTAAATCCATTTTCCCTGTATATAAAGGATGTCAGGAAATCACAGCATCTTTCGCGTGAAGAAGAAACAGAACTGCTCAAGAAGGCAGGCATGGGAGACATTGAAGCAAAAAAGAAGGTTATCGAATCAAACCTGGGGCTTGTTGTCAACATTGCAAAAAAGTTTTCTAACAGAAACAACCAGTTATCTGACCTTATCGGTGAAGGAAACTTAGGCCTATTGACTGCCGCTCAAAAGTTTGACCTCGAAAAAAAGGCAAGTTTTGCAACCTATGCAACGTACCATGTAATGCAAAAGATTGTAAGAGCATCATATGTACAGTCCGGTGTGGTTAAGAAACCTGTTTATGTATGGGATAGGGCACGGCAATTAAACAAGGCTGCCGACAGTTTTCTAAGTCAGAAAGGAAGGGAGCCTACGATAGATGAGGTTTCATCTATGATAGGGGTATCGTTAAAATCCCTGCAGAATCTCATGGAGACAAGAAACAACCGCTCCATATACAGTCCCTATGTCGATATTGAAAATATGCATGACTATGAAGATGGTTTGCAGGATAATGCGCTGGACATTCTTATATCAAAGGAAGAGCGGAAGAATGCTCATATCAAAGTCGATAAGGCCATGTCAGGACTTTCCGAAAGGGAAAGAGACGTAGCTATGATGAGGTTCGGTTTAAACGGGGAACCACCGATGACGCTTCAGGAAGCAGGAAAAAAGCTTGGCCTTACCCGTCAGAGGGTGCAGCAGCTTGAAAAACGTGTTGTATGCAAATTACGCGATGCGTTGAGGGAATAAGAAGTAAGATACAGTAACAAAGAATTACTCA
The DNA here is from genome assembly GCA_964393225.1 of uncultured Syntrophorhabdaceae bacterium. Taxonomy (GTDB): domain Bacteria; phylum Desulfobacterota; class Syntrophorhabdia; order Syntrophorhabdales; family Syntrophorhabdaceae; genus MWEV01. Next base: position 3,998 of record CAYMTB010000161.1, on the reverse strand, counting down.
CCCTGCTTTCCATTTGTTTGTTTATTCAATAAATTCACCCTGCTTCTTGTTCTCTTCTATGGGTAACAGCTGTCCTAAGTCCATGATCAAATATCGCGAAGGGTCCAGGTTGAGCTTCTCCATCTTCCTTCTTAATTCAAGTACGGGATAACCGGATGGTTCGGTGCTGATCTGAAATGTTCCCCAATGGGCAGGAATGAAGTATTTTGCGTTGAGCTCCCGAAACGCATCCAGCGCCTCGTCCACATTCAGGTGGGCATAATGCATGAATTTCCGGGGATTTAGAGACGTGGCGGGAATAATGGCATAGGTGATGCGGGGAAACACCTTCCCATATTCCTTGTAGCCTGTAAAATATCCGCTATCGCCTCCGAAATAGATTGTTACTTCAGATGTCACAATCATATAACTCGCCCAGAGAGTTCTGTTAGTGCCTTGAGTCAGCCGTCTCGACCAATGCTGGGCAGGGAGACAAAAAATCGTAATTCCGTGTCCTAAGTCGGCGCGCTGCCACCAATCCATTTCCATCACATGATTTTTGTCCATTTTTTCAACGTATGGTTTGAGGCCCATAGGGACAATGACTTTGGTAGTATCCGAAAGAGCTTTGATGCTCGGGGAATCCAGGTGGTCGTAATGATTGTGAGAAATGAGCACGGTTATTTCAGGGGTGATCTCATTCAATTCCTCTGCGGTAATGGCGGGAGGTGTCACACGTCTGGGGAGCAATGCCCTCTCAGAGAAAATGGGGTCCGTAAGAATATAGAGTCCCCGGAGACGTATGAGAAACGTCGAGTGGCCGACCCAGGCGATGAAGTCGTCGGAAGGCATAGTCTTTATCCGCTCTTTGAGATCTGGGATAAAGCCGGGCTTGAAGTCCTTTTCTTCCTGGGTATATCTTGTGCGCTCCGAAAAGGACATCTTGAGGAACCTTATGAGGCCGCCGTGCGACCTATCCATCCACGGATTAAAATACCGCCCTTCTTGGAAGTGCGGCCCGTAAAGACTGGCAGGCTCTTCCGCTTCAACGCTTTGCCTCCAACCTGCCTCATCGAATGATGATTGATAATGGGCGCAGGATAAAAGACAGAAAAAGAGGACAAGTGCAAGAACTTGTGTGCGGGGCCTTGGATTCATTCTGTTTAACACGTACTACAATATTGTATTGCTGTTAAATACAGATGGACAGGAATGGTCGAGGGCTGCCCGTTTCGATTCATCTGTTTATCTCGCGGAATCGATAGAGTTCATCCGATAGCCATTGAGCGAGAAGCAACTGAGACCCGTTGCCACATTTCACCATATACGGTTTGCCGCTTATCTCGCTCTCCGAAGCCGCCCATTTAATGAAATCTTCCGTCGATTTGATCTTCCCCCTCTTCATGAAGTAGTCGTACTTGAGTTCCACATGGTCACGAACAGCTTTAGTGTCTTGATACCATTTGCCATTCCGATAAAACTCACAACCGCACCGCTCCATATAGGTAAGTAGATGTTGGATCTCTGATCTGGCGGCAGGGGAAAGCTCCGATGACAGTACATAGGAAGGGAAAGGAAAGGCCATAAAAGACCAAAGGAAAAACAAAGCTGCCGCTGTTTTTGTGCGCTTCATTGTTAAATCCTCCGTTCTAAGTTCGAAAAACTGTTATAAATCAGCAAAGCAACTATTACAGGTAGCTGATCTTATCACGGGGTTTTATCATAATGCGTAGTATAAAAAGAGATACCCGGGTTGTTTAAATAAATGGTAAAAATGATAGCTGAATTTTCTGTTTTTCGCGTCATGTATCCCATAATCTTTTGAGAAATCCGGGATTTTTTTGGTGCGCCCAGCAAGACTCGAACCTGCAGCCTTTTGATTCTTAGTCAATAAAATCAACTTTCACGTACTTTCACATTATCCCATTCTATACTTGACATATCAAATACTTAGATGTATATATGTATCATGTACTGTCACTTTAAAGCACCCTGTTTCACGAATAAAAGTGGTAATAAGGTGGTAACAATGTGGTAATGAAATATTCATCATCAATAATAACTCATCGCAACAACATTTTACATAAAAAAGTGGTAGGAGGTATTAGCCATGACAAGGAAATGGATTAAAACACCCCAAAGAGGATTACGGTATTATGAGCATGAGACCCGGAAGAATGGCATAAAAAAAGACAGGTATTATGCGATCCATTTTAAAGTTGCTGGCAAGGTTTATGATTTTGGGATAGGCTGGCAATCGGGTGGCATACCGGAAGAAGAATTGAAATTAGACCCAGGAATGGAATTCAGCGATTACTGCAAGAAGATGCTGAACAAATACAAGAACAACATCAAGGACCGTTCCGGTCCACAATCACCTAAAGAGAAACGTAAAATCGAAGATGAACGCCGGGCAGAAGAAACCGCAAAACAGGCACGCACCGAAGCGGAGAGCCTCACATTCAACGAGATATTTACAAAACAATATTTTCCGATTGCAGAACAGAATAAAACTAAAGGTGCAACAAACGCAGAGGATAGTCTTTTCAAATTGTGGATTGATCCTGTAATAGGCAAACTGCCCTTGAAAAACATAGCTCCCATTCACTTGGAGCGTATAAAAAAGAATATGGCAGATGAGGGTAGGGCGCCACGGTCTGCTCAATATGCGATGGCATTGATACGACAGGTTTTTAATTATGCGAAAGACAATGGCGTATACGATGGTGTATGTCCTGTAGCAAAAGTAAAGATACCTAAATTCGATAATCAGCGGCAGCGTTTTTTGACCCATGAAGAAGCAGAGAAGCTATTAACAGCATTAAAGGCACGCAGCGTTGATGTTTACCACATGGCCCTTTTATCCTTGAGTAGTGGGATGAGGGCAGGGGAGATATTTTCTTTAGAGTACAGCGACGTGAATATCGAGGCGGGAATCATAACCTTAAGGGATACCAAAAACGGCAAGACAAGACATTGCAGCATGACTGAACCAGTCAAAAGTATGTTCATTGAACGGAAGCCAGATAAAAAAGACGACCTTGAACGGAAGCCAGATAAAAAAAACAACCTCGTATTCCCTTCAACCAGAGGCGGGTTAATTACTTCAGTATCAAAAACATTTGAGCTTGTGGTTGATGAACTCAAACTCAATGAAGGCATTGACGACCCCCGGCACAAAGTTGTTTGGCATAGCTTACGCCACACGTATGCGAGTTGGTTGGTGCAGGGTGGAGTAAGTTTATATGTCGTTCAACGGATGCTTGGGCATTCACAAATAAGCCAGACGGAACGCTATTCTCACCTACATCAGGACACAATCACCGACGCTGTAAAGGTATTTGAAGCAGCATGGCAGAAGGCTCCGCAGGAGACGGCACAAGTCATAAATTTCACAAAATAACAGTGCGTCCGGGGATAGGGTAGCTCCCAAACAGCGATACACGACATGAGGAGCAGCATGACAAAACAAGAAATTCAAGATTTATATCAGAAGTTTAATGCCGAACATGAACAGGAACTCGAACCAATATGCCTTACTTGGTTTGAAAATTTTGACAGACTCTCTGAAGCATATTATAATTTTACACAATTACCGTCACAGCCTTTCCCTGTGATTAAAAAGAACATTCGACGAACACTTCCAGGAGATAAAGCAATAAGGCAGCTATCAGCCTTAATTAACAGTGGTATATTGAGCAGCACAGCCAAAGACGCATTAAAACAAGAACGAGATAGACTTAATGTAGAGCGTAGAGTTTATGAAGACCACAACAAGAAAAATATCGCCAGGAAAGGGTACCTTTATTGTTTTTGGATATTATATGCATAGCCCCTTACATAGACAAGGTAACAGCCTTATCGACCTTCGGGGGCATGCCGGTCCCTGCACAAAAGTAATTCTTATCCGCTTAGAAAATAGGTGGGTTTTTTACTTATCTATGCAAGCAGCTTTCTATCAAGGTAACTGAAAATATTGTGTTTTACTTTTTTCACTGTTACAATGGAAATATAAGGGG
>CAYMTB010000160.1:0-8688 GCA_964393225.1 uncultured Syntrophorhabdaceae bacterium | reverse complement strand
TCTCAAAATCAGCATTCACATCGTTCCAAAAAACGATTCTATGTTTGCCAAACAGATGGGGGGCCTGCATCGTTCTACTAATCTGCTTTCTGGGGCCTGGCTTAAAATGCTGTTTTTGGGGCAATTTGTAACTTAAATGCCTACTGCTTACTGCCCACCGTTATCTGCACCATCTTATCCAGCAGCAGGTACTTCCGTGCTACCTTGTTTACATCTTCTTTTTTTACTTTTTCAATTTGTTTAGGCCATGTTTTAAAGTAGTTGGGTTTTAATCCGTACATGGCATCAAGGCACATGCTTGTGGATATAGCGCTATTGGATTGCATCCGGATATAATGCGTACCGATGAGATGATTTTTTGCGTTTTCAACCTCGGTGTCAGTAAACCCGTCTTTAACAATCTTTTCTATTTCGGCCCGAGAAATCTTCTCAACTTCTTTTACGAGTTTTTTATCAGTTCCTATATATATGCCCATTCCGCCCGTTTCAAAGACCATCTGATTAAAGAATGTAAGGGCGTATGCATAAGGCCGTTCCTCTCTCAGAACCTTGTGTATCCTCCCGCCCATACCTGAAAGGATGGCATCCATAACCTCCGTTGCGTATCTGTCTTCATCCAGAAGCCCAGGTCCCGTAAATCCGAAAATGAGGTGTGTCTGCATCATATCCTTTTCGATCATGATGTTTTTTCCATGAGAAGGGGCAGGTACCAGCTTCTTCATCGGGTTTGCTTTGCCTTTCCATTCAGAAAAGAGGTTCTCAAACAATGCCTTGAGTTCTTTTTCATCCACATCACCGGAAATGGCGAGAACCGCATTTGAGGGGCTTACATATTTTTTGTAGAATTCTTCAATATCGCCAGGTTTTGCATTTTCTATGTCACCCTCGCGGCCAACCGGATCCCTGCCGTATGGATGACCCTCGTAGAGGGTCTCATTGAAACGCATAAAGGTATTACTGATAGGGTCATCGTCCCGCTGCCTTATTTCTGAGAGGGCTTCGCCTTTAACGGTTTTCAGCTCTTCTTCCTTAAAAACAGTTGAAGTAAGCAGTTCCTTGAGGAGGCCCAGCACCTCTTTAATGTCTTTACTCAGGAATTTACCGGACAACCCGAAAATATTTTTTCCGGCGAAGGCGCCCATGTCTCCCGCAAGCATGTCAATCTCTCTGGCAATCATGCCCGCGCTCTTATCCTTTGTGCCCCTGAGCAGCATTTTGGATAGGACGTTGAAGACGCCATTTTTCCCTGGCGGCTCTTCTTTGAGACCTCCCGCGAAGCCTATTCTAAAGGCAAAGCTTGGTGAGGCCTGGTTTTTGTTTACAAGCATAGTGAGGCCATTTTCCAGACGGAAAGTGTGGGGGTTGGAAACTGCCTTCGGCAAAAGTGCAACGAGCGTTTTGTCTTTCCCCAGGATATATTTTTGAAGCACCCTTTTGATATCGTCTTCTGTAACCCTGTCGACGTTCTCTAAATATCTTTCCACAAAAAGCGGGTCACCGGTAAGGGTCTGAAAATTCCCTAACTGCCTCGCCGCTCCCTGAACCGTTTCCAAAGAATACACGTAAGAGGCTTTGATCATATTTTTTGCTTTTGTCATCTCCCATTCATTTGTCCCTTCCTTCAGCAAGCGTGTCAATTCATCGTTAATCGCTTTTGCTGCCGGCTGATAATCTTTTCCCTTAAGGGTAGAAAAAATGACAAAGAGGCCTTCCTCTTTAGGGGTAAACAGGTATGTCGAACTATTTGTAACAATACCCTTTTTGTATTTCAACTGTTCCTGGAGACGGGAGCTTTCTCCTTCGCCCAGGATTGTGCCAAGCATTTCCAGAGCGGGTGTATCTTCGTGGACCATTGATGGTATCCGGTATGCAATAGCGAGATAACTTTCCCTGACATTCTTCTCTATGATCTTTTCTTTCACTTCGCCCTGTTTTTGTAAACCCCCTTTGTCCTCTTTTGCCGGAGCGGGGTTATTCAGGCCTTCCTTTTTAGAAGTTAAGTGTAACGGTATTTTATTCTCAAAAAAATGTTTTTTTATTAATGCATCGGCTGTCTTCGCATCAAAGTCGCCAACAACGACAACTGCCATATTATCGGGTGTATAGTGCTTTCTGAAGTAGTTTAGTATCTCATCCCGCTGTATATTTTTTACAGTATCTTCGTAACCGATAATAGGCCTGCCGTAAGGGTGTATATCATAGCTTGCTGAAAACAATTCCTTAAAAAGCTTTCTTTGAGGATCATCCTCCCCCATCTTTATCTCTTCAAGCACCACTTTTTTTTCCTTATTGACCTCCTCTTCAGGGAAGGCAGGATTTTTCACTGCATCAACAAGAAGCTCAAAACCTTCCTCAAAGGCCTTTGCAGGTATCACAATATGGTATACAGTATTGTCATAGGAGGTATAGGCATTTATAACGCCACCCAGCGATTCTATGCGTGAGGCCATCTCATTGGCTTTGACCTTTTCGGTTCCTTTAAAAATAAGATGCTCGATAAAATGGGTAATTCCGGCAATCTTCGGTTCTTCGTATTTGCTTCCCACCTTAACCCATACCTGAAGGGCAACAACGCCTGTATCCTTCCGCTGTTGAAAAATATATTGGAGACCATTATCAAGGGATAATACTTCCATGGCGTACACCGTCCTGTATAGAAACAAAATTTGGAAAATTAAAAGGGCAAAAACAAGAGTAAGGGAAAGGGGGGAAGGCCCCCTTTTAGAGGGCCTTTTTTCCTTCATAAAATGCTTTTACATTCAGATCGTGGAGTTTCGGTGCCAGAAGAGTCTTGATTGCCTCGATCCACCGCTCGTCCTTCATTTCCGGGAAGAAATTGGAAAATGCACCAACGAGCACCACATTTGCAGCCTGGGCGTTGCCGAGTTTTTTCGCTACAGCCTGCCCGTCTACCATCCATACATTTTCTTTAAAATATTTTTTAAATGTCTTCTCAACATCGTTCGGGTATGCCATCTGCCCGAGGTTTACGGCAGGAGGAAAAATCTCCGACTTGTTGATAATGATTTTGCCTTCAGGTTTAACCCAATTGATGTATCGGATTGCCTCAAGGAGTTCGAACGAGAGAAGGTAATCCACATCGCCGTATTTGATAAGGGGAGAGTAAACCTTCTTCCCGAACCTGAAATGTGTGGTAACATCTCCGCCTCTCTGCGCCATTCCATGGACTTCTGCCTTTTTCACATCGTACCCGGCCTTGATGAATACTTCACCAAGGATGTTGCTGGCAAGGATTGCACCCTGTCCGCCAACGCCGGAAAGGAATATATTTGTAACTTTTCCGTTATCTTTCATATCTGCCTCCTCACTTCTTGCCTGGTACAATGGCTTCGAATTTACATACCTGAACACAAACCTCACAGCCAACGCACTGATCCGGATTTATATAGACAGTTCCTTTCCTCTTGTGACCGTCGACTGTTTTGCCTGCACTTTCACGCCAGCTAATGGCGGGACAGTTAATCTCAAGGCATGCCTTACATCCCCTGCACTTATCGTTATCAATCACGTACAACGGATTTTTGAACTTTTCAAGCGGTTTTGCCCTACGAAGGAGCATGCAGGGGCTGTCTTTACAGAGAAGAAGGGATGCCTCATCCTTGTTCATCTCTTCCTTGATGATCTCCATACATTCCTTTATGTTGTAAGGATCAAGATATCTAATGCTTTTTACGCCCATCGCCTTGCCGATCTCCATGTAGTCAACCATGTTTGTCGGTTCCTGACGTATGGTAAAACCTGTTCCAGCGTGTTCCTGATGACCTGTCATACCGGTGATCCTGTTGTCGAGGACGATCGTTGTTGAATTGCCTTTGTTGTATACCGCATTCATCAGCGGGGTAACGCCGGAATGGAGGAAGGTGGAATCGCCGAGCACTGCAACAATCTTTCCGAGCCCCTCTTTTCCCAATGCCTTCGATGCACCGTGTGCCATGCCGCCACCGGCGCCCATGCAGACGCAGGCGTGAAGTGCCTGAAGTGGTGGTGCAACAGCGAGGGTGTAACAACCGATATCGCCAAACACAAAGGCGCCAAGCTTCTTCAATGCATAAAAAAGCGGTCTGTGCGAACAACCGGCACAAAGGTTTGGCGGTCTCCTCGGGAGATCTTCCGGTTTTACTTTTACCTTAGGTTCTTTGTACTTCTTACCCTTGAGAGATTTTTCCACAATCTCAGGGGTGAGTTCATACATATTAGGGATAAGGTCTTTCCCGTGCCATATCTTGTAACCCATTGCCTTTATTTCTGTTTCGATGAATGGATCAAGCTCTTCAACAATGATGACTTTTTTGACCTTCTTGAAGAATTCAGCGATCATTTTCTTCGGAAGCGGCCAGACCATTCCGAGCTTCAGATAGGACCATTCCGGAAAAACATCTTTTGTGTACATATATGATACGCCGCTTGTTATAACGCCCACGCTCGGGTCGTTAATCTCCATAACATTGTACTTGAATGTGTCGGCATACTCTTCAAGCTTTCTCATTCTCTCTTCGATTATTTTTCTTCTCAAGCGTACGAACGCCGGTACCATTACGTATTTCGATGCTTCTTTCGGGTCGAGTCCGAGCGGCATCTTTGACTCTACTCTCTTTCCCGGCTCTACTAATGAATCAGAGTGGGCAACCCTTGTCTCTGTCCTTAAGATAACAGGTGTATCAAATTGTTCGCTGATATCAAAGGAAATTTTTGCAAAATCATAACATTCCTGGGCATCACCGGGTTCCAATAAAGGAATCTTGGCGAAACGGGCCCAGTTCCGGCTGTCCTGCTCATTCTGTGAGCTGTGAACAAAGGGGTCATCGGCGATGACAATCGTGAGACCACCCTTGATCCCGGTATATGCGAGGGTCATCAATGCATCTGCAGCAACGTTCATTCCAACGTGTTTCATAGCGGCCATGGACCTTGCGCCTGCTATAGCAGCCCCGCTTGCGACCTGGAGAGCAACCATTTCATTGGGAGCCCATTCTGCATAAATCTCGGGATAATTATCTGCAACATCCTTCAAGATTTCACTGCTTGGTGTTCCGGGATATGCGGCGGCTACTTTCACGCCGGCTTCCCACGCACCTCTTACAATTGCGCTGTTTCCTTGCATTATCTCTTTCATGTTTCCCCCATGGGCATTAGGTTTAAGTTTTTTAAACTACAAAAGCCTTCCTTTCACCTCCTTCTTTTGAATTTCCGTATACCATTCTTTTATTGCTTGTTAATAAATTCACTTAATATTTTCTACAGAAAAAAGTACCATTGTCAAGAAATTTAGTGAATTTTAGCACATCAACCACCAGCTTTTAGCGATTGGCTAAGGTGCTGGAATGCTTTATTAAAACTATCATGCCTGCAATGAAAAGCTAACCGCTGGTTACCGTAGATAAAAACTTCACAATCTCGTATGTACCGTCCAAGCCTTCCCGAAGGCTTTCAATGGAAACCCTCTCGTTTTTGCCATGCATCCTGAGGACATCCTCTATTGCAATTGCTGCAGGGAAAAATCCGTAGGCAGTAACACCAAGATTCCTGAAGTAACGGAGATCCGTTGCCCCTGTTGTGATGAAGGGCAGGACGGGTATTGCGCCTTTTGTCTTGTTGACTGCCCCCTTAATGCCTTTAAAAAATGGTGTATTATATCCTGAAGGGGCAGGCTCGTTTATTCCGCTTCCGATCCTGATAATCTGTATGTCCTTTCCTCCCAGAGAGTTTATCTTTTTAAAAAAATATTCATGCCTTTCTGTCGGCAGAAGCCTTGCGTCGAAGTACGCAAAGGATTCACCCGGTATCACGTTAACCTTTTCGCCGCCTTTGAGAACAGTAAGTGTTACGGTATTCCGCAGTAATGCGTTATATACGGGGTTATTTTCAATAAAATCTTTAAACCTTTTGTCGTTCAGCGACTCTTTTAATCCCTTGAATGTAAAGCCGTTTACCTTTTTCCCTTTCAGAAGACCGTTCAGGTATGTGCTTACAACATTGGTAGGCTTAAACGGCCATTTATAAGACAGTATTGCCTGCGATGCCCGTATAATCTTTTCATTTGCATTGTTTTTATGAGGCATGGACCCATGCCCGCCAATTCCGGTCGCTTTTATCATAAACTGGCTCAACTTCTTTTCAGCTACCGAAACCTGTGCATGGAGGTGACCATCTTCTTCAATAATGCAGCCGCCTTCGCTTAATACAAACGAAGCGCTTTTCAGTTCCTCAACCTCATTCAGCATGTATTCAACGCCATTCTGTCCCCCTACCTCCTCATCGCAGGTGGCAAGAAAAATTATATCCCTTTCAGGGACTACCCCTTCTTTGTGGATCTGGATGAATGCGAGAAGCTGGCAAATCGTCTGTGCCTTCATATCGACCGTGCCCCTCCCGTAGATATACCCATCCCTGAGCTCTCCACCGAAAGGGTCAAAATCCCATTCATCCGCATTAGCAGGCACAACGTCCACATGGCCGAGCAAAATAACGGGTTTACCCCTTTTCTTTCCTTTTATCCTGGCAAGAATGTTTGCCCTATCTGCAACGGGTCGGAAAACTTCTGACTGAATGCCTTCCTTTTTTAAAATGCCTTCAAGAAAAAGGATGGCCTTCTCCTCGTGCCCTGGAGGGTTTGTCGTATCGATTCGTATAAATTCCCTTAGAAGTTCCACTGCATGGTCAAGTTCCATCGTATGCATCCTTTTATTGATATATTTTTACGTGAACAATATCCCTGAATATTCAAATAAAATTCCAAACACCAAACCTCAAATAAATTCAATTTTCAAAAACCAATGTTCAAAACAGAGACCATTGTAAAGAAAGTAATGAAGGATTAAGAATGAATGAGCAGAGGGGACTTAATCCCCTCTGCCACTATTTGGATTTTTTATCCTTTTTTGCTGTGGTTTTTGCAGTTGCCTTTTTTGTGTCTTTTTTTGATGTGCCGCACTTCGCCATAATCCCACCTCCTATGATGTATTTGATGAATCCATCATAATTGAAAATGGGATTTTTTGTCAACAATTAAACTGCAACTACTTCTTTAATTTCAGGTATATCCTGCTTTAATTGTTTCTCAACGCCCATCTTGAGGGTCATCAAACTCATGGGGCAGCTTCCGCAGGCACCTTTAAGCTTAACCTTGACCACCCCGTCAACAACATCAACAAGCTCAATATCGCCACCGTCCCTCTGCAAAAACGGCCTTACTTTTCCTATTGATGCTTCCACTTTTTCTCTCATCATTACCTCCGTTTTTTTACGCCCCTTTGGGGATTATCTTAAATATAACCACAATTGCAGGTTTTGTAAATTAGCGACCTAAGCCGGCGGCGAAAGCCGTTTCCAGAAGCTTACGATACCCATGGGTCGAAAAAAAAGTTGTACCAGTTCCCACCCCTCAACCCCCATTTTGTTAAACAATTTTGAGAGCATTTCAAGCTGTTCCATGCCTACGTCGTGAATCTCACACTCTCCGGCGGGTCTGCATGCATAGACAATATTCTTTTCAGCATCTACAACAATGTTTTCCTTTTTAAGATCATCCATCGAAAAAATCTTTATGGTGTATTCATATGCCATGATTTACCTCACTCTTTATTTCAGTCTTTCTTAATATATTAATTCATAGTTCCGGATTTTTAAACCCGTAGTCCTAATTATCAAGTTTTTTTCTTAATGCGTCGTTTGCCTTGAGTATTTCCTGGGTGTCCTTACCTGCTATCTCCCACCCATAACCACCCTTTACGTCCTTTTTCAACTTAATCTTCACTTCACTTTTCAGGTTTTTCCTTATCTCGTCCATTTCTTTCTTATAATTTGCATCACCGGCCTGCTCCTCTGCTGGTTTTTGTTTTGTTGTCGTTACTTCGCTGGCTTTATTGCAGGAGAATAGAAAAAACAGGCATAGAAATATTGTAAAATATCTCATGTCGTCATAATATAATTAATTATTTAGTCATTTCAACAGAATTCTGGAGGTTTGTATGGAGGCTGGATTAGAGAGATACGGGAAAGGAGAAAAAGTCCTGTTCATCCACGGTGCAGGAGGGAGCACTAAGGCATGGTCTTATCAGATGGAATACCTTAAAACATATGTTGAGGTTATACTTATTGACCTTCCCGGGCACGGCACGGCTGCGGATAGCGATGGGTGTAGTGCGATAGATGATTACAGGGATAGTGTTTACAGGGCATTAAAATCATCAGGTATTGACAAGTGCTACATGGCGGGTCATTCCATGGGTGGTGCTATAGCCATGTCCTGCGCGGTGTCCTTCCCTGATATCGTAAAGGGTGCCGTTCTTGTTGGTACAGGGGCAAAACTGAGGGTTTTTCCTGAGATACTCGAAGGGATCATGAAAGACAAAGAAAAGATGCTCCGCAGTATTGTCGAATTTGCCATTTCAAAAAACGCGTCAGATTTATTAAGAACGGGCTGCTTCGATGAAATGATGAAGTGCAGGGCTGAGACAATATACAGGGATTTTTACGCCTGTGATCATTTTAACGTTGTGAACACCCTGAACACAATAAACACTCCGGCGCTTATCGTATGCGGAACAGACGATGCCCTCACTCCGCCGAAATATTCCCGATACCTCCACGAAAATATAAGAGGGTCAGAACTTGTTCTAATTAAAGACGCAGGCCACATGGTAATGCTGGAAAAACCGGAAGAAGTGA
>CAYMTB010000159.1:0-8744 GCA_964393225.1 uncultured Syntrophorhabdaceae bacterium | reverse complement strand
GTGGTTGAAGTTCCGAACCACCGTACATATAGAGAAAAGAATTGCCGCGGCTAAGAAAAAAATTCCTCAAGTTGTCAGAGTTGTCCGGGCTGATCTCTGTGTCGTGGTAGTTTGCCATCGGCGGCTGCATCATGATGACCTTGGAGATGCCGTTGGCTGTCATGAGGTCAGAAAGCTGCTGTGCCGAGGCGCTGCCGTCATATATCCAGGCGTGGGCGTGAACATCGATGGTTGTTGTGACCGAAGAGGGGGATATTATGTCGGTTGCACGGGCATTTGTGGTGCAAAAAGAAAAGATCAACACAATTAGCGCTATTGAACAGATCATGCATGTTTTCATCATAGGTACTCCCTCGATTCTACGAAACCTGTGTTGCGCATAAGCTCGTATTAATCTTTGTGGATGACAATAAGGGGGATATTGTTGTTGCTGTCCGTAATGGGAATGAAATCCTGAGTATTGTCTTGGACTTTCTTTAATTCAAGCAAATATAGTATACATCGGAGAATGGAGAAACGCAAGGCATATCTATTACCATACGAAAGATGGCAGGAGGGAGACATTATACAAATTGAGAGCTACAGGAAGGCTTTAATAAATTATATCCGTTATTTTTTCAATAAAACAATTTAGAGTGTCAAGGTTGCGCTTGGCACATAAGAGTCTTGTATTGTTAGTATTTGTAGATGGTATAAGGTGCCCATCAAGATCGAGATAAAAACTTCCCTCAAGGACTTGAGTCGGTGTTGCCTCCGTGCTTGTCCGCGCAACGTCTGAAATTAGTTCTTTTTGGGCATATAGCGAAACACTTTCAAGCCTTCCTCTTCCAAAACAGGACCGATCCAGTCAATCTTTTTACCTTTGTGTTGATAGAATTCGTTACACGGAAGGCCCTCGTCACGCCACCCTGTCAACTTATAAAGGGCTTTGGAAGAGACGCCATAAACAACTCTCTTAATACCGACGTAATACATTGCTGCGCAGCAGAGCGTACATGGTTCAGTGCTGGTGTACATAGTGCTCTGCCAGAGTACTTCAGGTGATATTTCTCGTTTGGCCTTGGACATGAGGTTTGTTTCTGCGTGATGAATAATATCATTTTCTGTATTGACAGTATTCTCGGCGGTCAGGATGACCTTACCCTGATAGACCAGAAGGGCACCGAAGGTTTGATTGCCCTTTTTTCCGGCACCAATTGCCAAGTCAAAGGCTTGCCGGATGAAGGGTCCATGATCTGCTACGGCGGCAGCCCCTTGTTTGTACAAGACAGTTTCATCGCCGGCGATGGCCGGTGATACAAACATGGAGAGAAGAAACACCGATAAAGCGATTACAATGGTGGGCCTTTTCATGCAGAATTTCCCCTTTTCATAAATTATTTTCTTTCACTCTTGTCCAAAATAAGCTTTAAGCGGGAGCCCCGATCAGGTGTAATTTGAATTGAAGGCAAAACTTTCAAAGGGGTGCCTAATAGGTTAAGCTTAGCAGTATAATAAAACAAATTCTACAGATTAATCTTCCGGGGTTAATCATCGATTCCGCAAGAGCTGTATGTATATACTTTTTATATATCCGCCCTGCTATGTGCAATAGTTATAAGCTGGAAAATTAAATTTACAGGTTATTGGGTCCACCTACAATTCCTCAAACTTCGTGGTTTCCCAATAGCAAGGATTGCCACCTGAAAGCCGTGTTATACGAACCGCGATGCAACGAATAGAACACGTCCTCAATCGCATTTCGGGCGTTTGCGGGTAGATCAGCGGGCAATCAAATCATCAATTTTCCGGGCTTTTTCCGGATATTTCTCCCGATCTATGTGGTCCCTCGCATCGAGGATATACTGTAGAACCTTCCATTCCAATTTCAGGGATTCCTATACTCTGCACTGAATGACAGCCCCACTATTTTCAGGACCAGCTTCCGCTGCAGGAGTAGCCGCTTACAATACCGCTCCAGGACCCGCTTCCCGACATGGAACCGGTTGAACGTCTAATCAAACCCGACCAGGAGATCTCCCCGGCAGCACCTGCGGAATAGTTTCCACTGTTCGTTACTGTACCCGATATCGAACCGGACTCGCTCCCGTTATAGGTACCGGTTACCGTGCCGTTGACGTCAATGTTTATAGAAAACCCTCCGCTCACTGGGGAGCTATATCCAAGGTAGACACAATTTCCTGCCCAACTTCCTGTAAGTGAGCCCTGAAATGGAGAATTGGAGGAACCAGATGCCTGTGTCACGGTAAAAGTCTGCCCTGCTATGGTTATTGAACCTGTTCTCGAATTTGTGGATGTGTTTGCTGAGGCAGAATAACCAATTGCCCCGTTCCCGAGGCCTGAACTACCGGAAGTTAATGTAATCCAGTCTGCATTGCTCGCAGACGTCCAAGTGCAGCCGCTCTGTGTTGTAATGCTTACGCTCCCCGTCCCTCCATATGAATCAAAGGACTGGCTTGCGGAAGAGAGAGAATAGGTACATAATGATATATTTATAGGATTGTTTGGATCAGGGTATGTTAGATCAATGACTTTAGAGCCCTGTATCTGACCTGTCATTGAGTCGGCGGCTTGAATTGTGAGATGAGCATAATCCGTATCAGAAACTCCCAGAGGCATTAACAGGCCGTAGTTACCTTGAGGGTCTGCAACCCCTGAGATTCCGAGTGCTTTTGATCCGAAGCAGCAGAGGTCTACAGAAACAGAAGGTGCTGGGGAATCTTGTTGGATACCGTTCACTGCCCCCGAGACCTGCCTGACATTAGAGGGCGACAAGTAGGTCCCCAGTGCTTCTGTGGTCGCATGGCTCATAATAGTCTGATCTGTAGCCGAAGCAAAATCTGCGTACGCCCAAAGTAGCTTTAGCGCGGCTATGCCCGTTTCGCTCGCTTTCCATATCTCTTTGGTCGGATCAAGCAGCGCTTTAGTCGAGGCCTTCAAAAGCTCATCCGAATCTTTTTGCAGCCGGTCATACGTTTGCCCTCCCTCTGTCATTCCGAACCCATATAATTCAAGCAAATCAAAACCAACATCCATACCGGTGCGCCCTATATCATAAAGAGCAAGTCCAGCACCAAGTGCTTTCGTGGTTGGTGTTTCTTTTATCAAGGAGACAAATCCCTGTACTCCCTTTATGATGCCCATGGCAGGATCGATGAAGGGATGCTCCGTATTTTTAATAAGATCGGTGACTAAATCGATACCTGTTGTGAGCCCTCCAATCCCGTCCATAACTGTTTTAATCGTATCGGGTGAAATAGCCAACCCCTGGGGGCATAGCTGCTCGGGCTCTCTTGTTGAGAAGGTCACCCCAGCAATAGACTTCGATTGTGCAATAGCAGAAGAAGAGATGACACCGCCAAATTGCTGAATAAGCCATACCCCCAAAATTCTATCCATCATTTCTACTGAATTTCTGTCGAACTTGACCGGAGTGCCATCCAGAAGAGTCCCACCATTAATAACAACTCCATTGTCTACGAAAATACTATCGACATCATACCGGACCGAGATGGATTTCTTAAGAAGGTTGTCTATGATAGTCCGTGCGGCGGATGTGTCGATGATCCCCTCCGAGAGCACCTCGCCTACCTGCAGTCGCTGGCTTCGCCTGCCAAGTTGCATCGCTGAAAAGATCAGGTATGACCGGCTAATCTCCCCAAGTTTGGTCCCGTAAGCGCTTAAAGGGGGAAGGTCTTGTATCGAAAGATTTACCGGAGGAGAAGAACGGGCCCCCTGGGTTATGACAACATCGACAGTGCCAGCTGTAATCTCATGTGTCACCGGGTCTATGTACAGGGGGACTGCTACCACTATGGTCCCATCATTCCCGATGCGAATCGGATTATCTGTTACGGAAAACCCTGAATTGTTCGAGAAGCTCACAGAGACAGAGGCGTCCTGGATGAGCCCTGAGGCAATAATTTGAAGAGGCGTAAGCGGCATAGCAGCACCCGCAGGAATGGTAAGCAAAAGAGGGGATAAGCTAAATGTCGCCACCACCGATTTTGCCTCATCCATTTTAACTACACAGGCTCCCGTTCCCGTGCACGCACCTGCCCAGTTTGCAAAGAAAGCATCTGCACTGGGAGTGGCAGTCAGGGTTACGGATGTACCCTTGATTAGCGTAACCGAACACGTTGACCCACAGTTTATCCCTGCCTTTGCCGATGTTACTTTGCCACTGCCTGCGCCAGAGGGGACGACGGTAAGGGTGCTGCTCCCACCCCCAACGGTGAGCTGGGTACTGTCTCCAGAGATGTTCCCGTAGGCGTCATAAGCCCTTATGGTATAAGAGGACTGTGCATTGGCATCGAAATTCGTGATGCTGTAACTCGTTGTCTTCACATCGGCAATCCTGGTTGTGCCCTGGTAAACATAGTAACCTGCGATCCCTGCATTACCGGAGGCAGCAGCCCAGGAGAGATTGATCTGGTTTCCATTCACCTCTGCAGCCATCAGACCGGTGGGAGGGGAGGGTGGTGTTACTTTAGACTGTTGGTCCCAATCACCTGTCTTGCCGATTTTTGTCCTTATCCAGTACGCTTTGCCCATATTCAGAGTTGTCAGTTCAGGCACGGATAAGACTGGGTTGAAATCGGGCGCCGCCTTCGCTTTCCAGATTCCGTTATCCCAGTTCCATGTCAGCAACCATGTATCTGAAATAGTGCCCAGTGAAGCGGCTATCTCTTTGTTCTCCGTTCCTGAATATCCCACAAGGTTCCATCCTTCGTAGAGATGGACCGTTGAGGGGGGATCTGCATATCCTTTCATGCTGATCGTATCTTCCCTATTCGCGTATATCCAGTAGCCATTGCCAGCTTCCATATTTGAGAGGGTATTTGCTGTTCCCCCCGGCTTATATCTCTTCCATATCTTATTCTGGTTGTCATAACCCCAGACTATTCTCACATTAGGTGATGCATTTCCCAATACTGTTCCTATTCCTGTGTCAGGGGGATGTTTCGGAAGGGAGATGAAGCTCCATCCTGTTAGAAGAGGTATTGACAGATCGCCGGGACCGCCTGGTATAGCGAAGAAGGCAGTTACATTCTTGCTCGCATGCATGGTGAGGGTACATGTGGTCTGATTCCCCGAGCAATCCCCTGACCAACCGGTAAAAGAAGAATCGGCAGAGGGTTGAGAGTTGAGAGTTACAGAAGTGCCGGAGGCATAATTCTCGCTGCAGTCCGAACCACAGTTGACGCCGGACGGGGAGCTGGTAACTGTACCGGTACCGGTACCGGATTTTGAGACGACCAAATTGACGAATTGCCCCGAACGGACGGGCCACACGTAGTTGTAGCTCGTTTTATAATAGCCGAGCGTGGCGCCATCCCCCATATTGATGTACCACGCGTTTCCTGAGACCGTGTAGAATGCGTTTGTAGTAGACGACCAGTAATTGCTCGACTGCACGCTGGTGAAGGGGTGGCCCGAAGGCAGGGCGGTATTGTATCGGGACTGGTCAGGGATGCTGCGCAACTCCTTCCTGTTGGGGAGCCTCCAGTCAGTATGGCCAAGGTATTTCTGTGTGTTGAGGCACTTCACATAATCGAGGGCCCCCTGCCATGTCTTCGTTGCTCCAGGGCTGCACGGGGTAGGTCCCGGGGCATTGGCATCCTTTGTCCAGACAAGGCCGGTGAGATTGTCCACTACCTCTCCGGTAACCTGATCGCTAAAGCGAGGGGAAGGCCAGGTAACACCCTGCTTAAAATCTCCATCGTCTCCGGTACGGTATGAGATTGCCTGCCCTGTTTGCCAAATGACCGAGGGGGCCGATGACCCTGACTGGCCACTACGCACCGGCCAGACATAGAAGGCGTTCGTCTTAACATCGTAGCCCAGGTTGCCGATCCACATATCGACATCCCATGCGTAGCCCGTATTGAAGGCATCCGTAGTAGACGACCAGTAGATGCCCGTCCGCACACCGGTAAATCCCTGAGTATTGAGCCAAGTGTTAGGATTGGATTGGGAGACATTGACAAGGCTCTCCAATTCATTAATGTTGGGTAGTCGCCAGTCCGAATGACCGCAGAGAGTGAGGGTTTTTGTATAATCAATGGCATCATTCCAGGTTTTGCTTGAGAGGTTTCCATTCTTCGGCCACATGAGTCCGGTGAGGTTATCGATCATGCACTCCGATTCAGCACCTGTCCCCGATGTGAACCGTGGATTCGGCCAGGCAACACCGGTCTGCAGTTCCCCGTCCTGCCCTGTACCGGTACAAGTAATCGTGTTACCGCTCGTGTCGTAGCACTTTGTTTGTCCTGTCTGAGGAAGCTGAATCACTCCTCCGGCATGGGCCGCTGAAGTCATCGACAAGGCGAAGCAAATTACTGTGAAGAAGAACAAATTACGAATTGGAAATCTAATGAGGATTGTAGGAATAGTTGAGTAATAAAATTGTTTTGTTACAATCTTAACCGCTGAACGTTTCGTAGCTTCGAACCTTTCTATATTTCCATTGTCTTTGCCTCGTAAAGCTGAGTAAATCCGTTTTGCTGATTTTGGTTTCTGAATTGTTACCATCGTTCCCAAATCCCCTTCCCTTTATGAATGGACATCGGACAACAATAGAGTTAAAATATAATATTTTTAGGATGTTATATTTAGCATTATACCCTACATTTCGCAAATGTCAATGATATTGGTCACACTTTGTGAATAAAAATAGGTCTTATCAGCTTGATAGCTGGTCAGTTTGTAAGTTCGTCGTTAACTTTTATGCCAGCAACGATTACCACTTCAAGTACTGTATTGTGAAGAATACAGCCAAACCATTGACTTCAGGAAGAATCCCAATACATGCAGGAAGAGAAAAAGCTACCAGGCACTTGCACATTCGGTTATCAATAAATCCAGGCAAGAACCTGATATACCGATTTGGTATTTAGAACGGCAAAGTCTCCATAGGACTCAACAAGTTATGGACAGTTTTTTCTTTACAGGTTTCTTCTTGAGCAGTATATACGTTGCGCCGGGCCCTCCATCGCACATCTTGCAGCTTGCAAAGGCCATCACCCATTTTCTGTTAATGGCCCTGATGATCCATCGAGTGAGTTCGTCTTTAAGCACAGGTGCATTAGGGGATTTGAGGCCCCTGCCGTGTATTACCTGTATGCAGTTGAGTTGTGATTTTACAGCATCACGGATGAACTTTTCGAAAAGCTCCCGGGCTATCGCTCTGTCGTATCCATGAAGATCCAGTGTCTTTTGAATTGAAAACTCCCCGTTCCTGAGTTTTTCCATGACAAGGGGGTTAATATTTTCTTCATGGCCTTCCATGTACTCCGGAAGGTTTGTTACGTTAAATGTGTAATCATCTTTAAGCACGCTTTCAAGCTGCTCTCTTGTTTTGTCCTTTGAGTATCGATATGTATTCCTGATATAATTCTTACTGCCTACCCTGATGTTTGAGCGGTCTATCTGGCTTACATCCTTCATTGCTTCCGAGAAGGATACAGTTTCGTTGTTTATTACACATCTTGTATTAATCCTGTTTTTTTCAATAAATTCATTTAAAAGTGAAAATGCCCTGTAAAAATTACTTTCTTCTCCCATCTGAAAATGTACCTTATTGCGGAAAATAGTTCAAATGGCTACAATTGTCAAGAAAAACTGGGCATCATGCCAATTATCTTAAACTCTGTGTGTTCAGGTAAAGAATTATAACATATGGGAATGTCCTGAATCTTTGCCGGTTTAATCCTTCTCCCATACCTGTTTGACCTCCAGAAATGATTTTTACAATCATGCAGTACAACCTCGTGTGTTAATAGTTGGTTTGATACATTGTAGCAAATTGCACTGAGAAAGAAAAAGGCAAATATTGGCTGATAGCCCATCTTCCATTCATTGACAGATCCAGGTTCCTTTCTATAGTTGATTTAGAAGGCTTAATGTGACCTGTGTCGGAAGGTACACCAAGACCCTGGGCCAAATTTGTTTCAGTAGAAGCACTACTGCCAGGAATAGGCCCCCGAAGCGCATGCTTAGCCTTTTCTTTTCAATGTATTTTACCGGTGCTATAATTATTCAGAAGGTAGGTGCCTATGAATATCGCTTTAACAAAAAAAAAGTATCTGATCTGACAGTAGGTGAATTTCGTGATCTGATTCGTGATACTTTCTCAAGCGTCATTGACCCCGATTATGGCCTTGAGCTTAGGCCTGAATTTGAGGAAGGGTTACGGGAATCAATAGAACAGAAAAGGCACGATGAAGGATATAGTCTCAGCCAGGTTAAAAAAGAAATAGGCTTTTAATGCTTGAAATTATAATCCTTCCAAAAGCCCGTGATGACCTCAAGAAGGTAGACCAAAAAAACCGCTCAAAGGATAATAAAGAAAATCGAATGGCTTTCCCGCCACTCTGAATCCACAAGCCATATTCCACTGAAAGGTATTTTTGAAGGCATATACAAGTTACGTGTCGGTGCCTAGCGAATTCTCTATGATATTGATTATACGAAAGATATATTTTCATTCACAGAGTAGGCCACAGAAAAGAAGTTTATAAATAGCCAGTGTCCGTCCGGAAACTATCTAATTTACTGGATGTTGCTTGCGCAAATGAAGCCACCTGCTTCCGCAGGAATGACAAAAAAAGTGCAATCACGACACTTTTGCAAAGGTCTTACTATGGCAGAGTAACAGTTCGATTAAGGGGGCTGGTCCGTCCACCCGGTCAGGATTGTATTTTCCTGAGAAGTTCTGCAAAGGAATTGATCGCAAACATCCC
>CAYMTB010000158.1:0-8745 GCA_964393225.1 uncultured Syntrophorhabdaceae bacterium | reverse complement strand
GGGCTGACTATGATATCCTGGAAAGATTGTTGAATCGTTTTTCAAGATGCAGAAACTATCAATATTCTTTAGTGGCTGAAGGTTTTGCAATTTGGATCCAATTGATTAAGAGAAGATGAGTATTTGAAACGTTAAATTCAACGTTGGTGAGTAATACCAATTCCTGGTCGCTTTTCTTTGTTATTGTTCTATTTCTAATACAATTACTGGTTGCGTATAGGTTGCATTTTGCTGTCAATTAATGTCATATTTTGCCACTTTTTACCGCTTATTGTTGGCTAATATATTGATATAATTAACCATTTAACAATTCTCATAACCCGAAGGTCACTGGTTCAAATCCGGTCCCCGCAACCAATGATAACTAAGGTTTTGGGTTTTTCCAAAACCTTTTTGTTTTTTAGAAGTGTTGCAAAATTCCTTATAAGTGTGTTATGTTGTGGCGTTCGGGGCGTGGCGCAGCACGGCTAGCGCGCTTGCTTTGGGAGCAAGAAGCCGCTGGTTCAAATCCAGTCGCCCCGACCATTTAAATAAGTTTCACATCATCAAACAATCCAATCAAAGCTGATGGATTACCCCTTTTATGAAGATTTTTATTGACAAATTAATTCTATTTTAATAATTTATTTTCTATACAGAACATTGTTCTGCATACAGAATATATTATATGGAAACAATCAAAGAATGCAAGAGAGAGAAAACCGTATACACCTCTTCTGTGCCGGCTGTCGATGATGCATCCCGCATTCTGATCTGCCTGGCAAAAAACCCGTCATTCAAGATGAACCTCACTGACATCTGCAGAGAAGTGGGCATCCACAAGAGCAAAGGATACTCAATCTTAAGCACTTTGCAAAGGTACAGTTTCGTAGACAAAAATCTTAGAGACAAGACATACTCCCTGGGACCCGGGCTAATTTCCCTGTCCCGAACGGTTCTCGATAATATGGATTACAGGGAGGCCGTGGTTCCTTTTCTTGAAAAACTTGCACACGAAACACACAGTACGGCACTGTTTGCCATTATTAATGATGGGAACGCCTTTGTTGTTGCAAAGCACGAAGGAGACAAGAATATCGGCATTACAATACGTATTGGCCACCGATTTTCAGCTACGGCCGGCGCACATGGAAAGGCGATAGCGGCCTTCATGTCAGAGGAGGAGCGGTCAAACATATTAAAAAGAGAGAGGTTGTTCTTTCATGGGGATTCCTCAAAACTGGACTGGACGAGACTGATGGCCGAACTTAAAGAATGCCGTGAAAAAGGTTTTGCATTTGACATGGGTGAATTAAACCCCGGCGTTAATGCCGTTGCATCACCTGTTTTCAACTCGCAGGAACAACTCATCGGGTCTTTGTTTATCGTCGGGACATTTAATGAAACGCAGATTGCCGGATTCGGCGCCATGGTTTCCGAAAACGCCAGGCAGATATCACGCATGCTTGGTGCTGACGTAGATAAGGTTTACAAAATGGTATAAAGGAGGTTTTCATGCAAGGGTTCAAGCATTCCAATGCAGAACGGGAAATAGAGGTGTACGGTTTTGATGCTGTGGTGAAAAGTCACTGCCGGATGTGTCACGGAGGATGCGGCGTTCTGGTCTATGTCAAAGACGGCAAAGTAGCAAAAATAGCCGGCGATCCTGACTGCCCCATCAATCACGGCACAATGTGCAGCAAGGGGCTGGCATCGGCCCAGCTTGCATACCATCCGGACAGGCTTACCTATCCCGTAAAAAGGATCGGCCCCAAAGGGAGCGGTAAATGGGAGCGGATTTCCTGGGACGAAGCCCTTGATGCTATAGCAGAGAAAATCCTTGATTATAAAGATAAATTCGGCGCCGAGTCCATTGTGTTCGGTTACGGGACAGGTCGTGAAAATGAAGCAGCAATCTACCGCATCGCTAACCTTCTCGGTTCACCAAACGTCCTGACTGCCGGTCATTTCTGCTACGGCCCCCGCATATCGACAAGCATCATTACTATTGGCACAAATCCCATCATCGAATACGAGGGTTTCCCTAAATGCGTTATGATGTGGGGCAATAACGTGACGATATCCAATCCGGACTGCTATAAAGGTGAACCTTTTTCGGTAGCCCTCGATGCAGGTGCAAAACTGATCGTTGTTGACCCGAGATTTACCAAACCGGCGGCAAGGGCTGATATCTGGCTTCAACTCAGACCGGGCACAGACCCTGCCCTTGCATACGGTATGCTCAATGTTATTGTAAACGAAGAACTCTACGACAAAACATTTGTTGAAAATCATGTACACGGGTGGGAACCATTTGTAAAAAGGGTAAATGAGTACCCGCTCGAAAAGGTCGAAGAGATCACATGGGTGCCAAAGGAAAAGATACGCGAAGCGGCACGGCTCTTTGCTGCCAGCAAGCCTGCTGCAATTCAGTGGGGTGTTGCTATCGAGCAGCAGATTAATTGTGTTGATAATGACCGGCTGCTCATGTTCCTCATGGGTCTTACGGGAAATATAGACGCCGAGGGAGGGCAGGTCCTCTATAAAACACCGCCCATCGTGAACGTAGGTCAGTTCGGCGCACATGCCATGCTTCCCAGGGAACAGGCTCAAAAAAGGCTCGGCGGCGACCAATTCCGTCTCGCTTCTCGCTTTGCCATTATAACCCCGAAAGTCGTCTGGGATGCCATCCTTGAAGAAAAACCCTATCCTGTTAAAGTGCTTTTTTTCATAAGCTCCAACCCGGTCATGACGAGGGCTAATGCAAAGGAGGTATACAGGGCTCTGGAGAAGGTAGAGTTCATGGCTGTATCAGACTTCTTCCTGACCCCAACTGCTGAGCTTGCCGATATTGTACTGCCTGCGGCAACGTGGCTCGAAATGGATTATATCGGTGATTTCTGGAAGCGCCACGGTTATATCCTGCCGCGCCGCAAGGTTGTACAGATCGGGGAATGCCTTTCAGACCACGAGATGCTTAACCGGCTTGGTAAAAGGATCGGACAGGAACAGTTCTGGTGGGACAGCTTCGAAGGCGGACTCGATTTTATATTGCAGCCTATGGGGATAACATGGCAGGACTTCAAGCAGATGGATTATCTCAGGGGGCCGGTAAAACACTATAAATACAGGGAGTCGGGTTTCTCCACTCCTACCAGGAAGTTTGAGCTCTATTCAACAATCCTTGAGAAGATGGGGTATGATCCGCTCCCCCAACACAGGGAAGTACCCGAGAGTCCGGTAAGTACACCGGAACTCTACAAAGAATACCCCTATATACTAATCACAGGTGCACGACAGCCCGGATTCTTCCACTCGGAAAACAGACAGGTGCCATGGCTCAGAGGTCTCCATAAGGACCCGATAGTCCAAATCCATCCGGATGCCGCCGCAAAAGAAGGTATTAAAGAGAGGGACTGGGTCATCATCGAATCCCCGCGCGGCAAAGTAAGGCAACGGGCACAGCTTTTCGCCGGTATGGACCCGAGGATTGTAGCGGCACAGCACGCATGGTGGTTCCCTGAAAATAAAGATCCGGGTCATGGCTGGGCTGAGTCCAACATTAACGTTCTCACTGACAATGCCTACGATGGATGTGACCCCGCCTTCGGCGCAACAAACATCCGCACTCTCCTCTGTAAGATATACCTTGAAAAAAAGGAGGCAGGTCATGAATAAGTATACCTTGAAGATCGATGAAAACTCCTGCTGGGGCTGCAAATCCTGCGAGGTAGCATGTAAGCAGGAACACAATACGCCGGACGGCGTCAAGTTTATTCATGTCACTGAGGATGGGCCGAAGGTAGTTGATGGAAAACTTGATTTTACATACCGGGTGAATATCTGCAAACACTGCGACGACCCTCCCTGCATGGAGGCGTGTCCTGTGGAGGCTATTTCAAAGAGAGATGACGGTATCGTAATCCTCAACGAGGATGAATGCAGCGGCTGCGGGTCATGCATCGACGCCTGTCCTTATTCTGCTATATCCCTTGATGAAGGAAAAGGCATTGCGCAGAAATGCAATCTGTGCTATTTCAGGATTGATAACAGTCTCTACCCTGCCTGTGCGGATAATGTCTGTCTCGCTCACTGCATTTACTTCGGAGAGAGCGGCGAGATCGATCAAATGATAAAAGAAAAACCATGGCTAAAAAAGAGGATCGAGCAGGCAAAAATGGAATTGGCAAAACAGGTAAAATAAAATATTCGATTACGCCTTTGAGGAGGACAATGTGAATCTTGGCGGCCATACAGCATTGATTACCGGGGCAGGTCAGGGTATCGGTCAGGCCTGCGCGGAAGTTTTTGCAGAGAGAGGGGCAAGACTTATCCTGCTGGACAAGAACGGGGAAACCCTTCCCCGCGTAGCCGAACATATTGCATCAAAATGGGGTAATGTGATTGCCCGGATTATCGACCTTACCCATACAGCACCCATGAAAAAACTGATTGGCGAGATCAAACGGAGCGAATCAGTCGATATCCTCATCAATAATGCCGGTTCTGACCGTCCCGGAGTAACAGCGAAGATAGACAAAGAAGATTTTAATGCCGTCATGGATATACACGTGAATGTTCCGTTCCTCCTTACCAAATGGCTTCTGCCTGAAATGCGCTCGGCAAAATGGGGGAGAATCATCAATATCAGCTCTGTATACGGCCTTTTAGGGGCAAAGGGGGAAGTAGCCTACGCAACGGCAAAATCCGCAGTCCTCGGGCTAACGAAGACTGCGGCACGGGAAGGCGGGCCGGACGGGGTAACAGTAAACGCCATTGTGCCCGGGCTCATCCGGACACCTCCCATTATCAAAATGCCGGATAAGTACAAGGAGCCAATCCTGCGCGAAACCATGCTTGGACGAATCGGAGAACCCGAAGAAATTGCCAGGACTGCCGCATTTCTCGCATCAGATGACGCATCGTTTATAACGGGAACAACCATAACTGTTTCCGGGGGGTGGGGGGTATAACTAAAAAGGCAATTATGAATTTAGAATGTAGAATTGAGCTTTGCAAAAGTCATTGCGAGGTGTGAGCCATAGCCCCAAACGGCATGGAGGGGCGTGGCAATCTCGTCAATTACCATGAATTACATTAAGCTACTGGGCATTATCAACTTCACGTTTTTCGATGGTTCCGTATGTAGCCTTTACCCGCCTGGATCTGTTTAAATACACAAACCATCCGGCAACATACAATACTGTGATGAGGCTGTTCAAGGCGGTATTTGCCGAAAAATCAGTCTGTGCCTTTTCCGGAAGACCGACTATAGACGGAAGCATTACAGAGAATAGCGAATAAAAGAAAACGGCAAAGAAATATTTCTTCACAGTAGATACCGCATTTGGCAGTACTTTCCAGAGCGACATCCCCGCATAGATGCTGAAAACCATAAGTGCAAGGCTGCACACCCCGCCGATGAGCACCAGGTGTAAAAGCGCAGGGAAAACGTCAAAGTGGGGTTTTGTAAGATACGTTACTGAAAAAAGATTAAATAGCATGGCAAACGGGTCAAGGATCGTAAGGTTAATGCACAAGAGCAAAAGCCAGCCCTTTACACCATTGTACTGTTTATCTTCGCCTTTCACGTTTCACCGCCGTTGACAGATGATTAGATGTTTGGATGATTGGAAGTTTAGCTAACCCTCCAAACCTCAAACCTTCTAACCTTCTGTTTTCCCTGTCTTCCACTACCCTCCTCCCACCGGCGGAAAAAGGGCAACAGTGTCACCGTCCATAAGCTGAGTATTTCCTTGTCCGTGACGACCGTTAATGAAAATCAGCGTTACTTCTTTTTCTGGTATGCCAAGCCGCTGAATAATATCATCCACTGTTGTACCAACTGGAAACTCGTCTTTTTTTGTACCAAAACGCCCATCCTGCAGCATGGCAAAGAGTTTTATATTGATATGTATATTGCCCATCCAAACCAAAGAATATCATATCGAACAATCAAAAACAAATGCCCTTTTCCTGTTTTTAAAACCGGCACATTACAAAATTGTAATGCACTTGATATTTTCATTGTCATTAAATACTGCTATTATACAAGGTATGAAAATATTGCTTGTCGAGGATGACAGGAAGATTTTATCATTTGTAAAGAAGGGACTGAAGGAGCAGGGTTTTATCGTTGATGCCTGCGAGAACGGCGATGACGGGTACGACTATGCAACGGCACAGGTCTACGATGTCATAGTGCTGGACATCATGCTGCCGGGCCGAGATGGACTCTCCATCCTGCGGGGCCTCCGGGAGAAAAAGATCGCCGTTCCTGTGATCCTTCTTACGGCGCGGTCCGCCCTTCAGGAACGTGTGGAAGGCCTGAACCTCGGAGCCTACGACTACTTGAGCAAGCCCTTCTACATGGAGGAACTTCTGGCCAGGATCCACGCGGTGACAAGACGTGCGACGGGTGATCAGCTAAGCCTGATGCAGGCCGGCAACCTGACGGTCAATCTCATTACCCGTGAGGTCAGGCTCGGGAAAGAAAAAGTAGAGCTGACAGTCAGGGAATTCAGCCTCCTCGAATTGCTGATGCGTTCTCCCGGACGTGTTTTCACGCGAACGCAGATCCTGGAGCACGTCTGGGGTTACGATTTCGACCCCCAGACCAACGTTGTTGACGTGTACGTCCGGCGGCTGCGGAGCAAGGTGGATGTGAAGCCCGATGTACCGCTTATCGAAACCGTCCGGGGCGTCGGCTACCGGATGATCAAGCCGGGCAGGGAGTAACCCCTTTGTTCCGCGTAAAGATAGCCCTGCTTTCCGTCCTCCTCTCGGGTTCGGTCCTCGTGGGTCTTGGCCTCTATTCCCTTTCCGTCATGAACAAAGTGGGCGTGGCACGCATTGACCGGGAGATTCTGACGCTGGGCGAGGGTCATCTCGCCGTCCGGCCCCCGCGTGAATACTGGCAGAACTTCGGAAAATCCCTCCGGTTTATTTATGGTGAGGAACGGTCGGAAAATCTGATCGTTCAAATTAAGGACTCACGGAACGAGGTTCTTTTCAAATCCCCTCACTGGCCCGCAGAAATTACCGAAGACGCCTTTCCAGACTTCGTTCGCACAATGGACACCCGCCCACCTGCTCCCAACAACGTGAACCGCCCTCCACCTCATAAACCAGACAACCGGGACCACCTCCCACCTCCTAAACCAGACAACCGCGATGGACGCCGCGATCCCCCTCCTGAGGCATACAAGGCCTGTGAAGGCAAAAGCGCGGGAAGCGTGTCGCAGTTCATAGATCCGCACGGGGAAACTGTAAAAGGCACATGTGAGAAAGAGGACGGGAAACTTGTGCTTCGACCGGATGCTAACAAGAGTGCCAGACAGATACAGGGCAGTGACGGACCCGGAGGGCCGCCGCCTCCCCCTCCTCCGGAATTAAATAAGCCGGAAGGGCCGGTACCGAGAATTAAAAAACTGCCGTACTTTGCGACCATACAAACACCGTCAGATGCGTGGAGAGTCGGGATTATGGGAAGCGACCGCATAACCATGATGGTCGGAGTGAACATGGCGGGCTTCTATGAGGATGCAAGCCGCTACCGCAGGGCTTTTCTGAGTATCGTACCGATAGCCCTTCTTCTTCTCGCAGGGGGAGGATGGGTGATTGCCCGGCGGGCGCTTAAATCGGTTGCCCTGATTACCCGCACGGCAGAGGGGATTACCGTTCGCGCCCTGGATCAGCGGATTCCCCTGGTAGACGGAGACAGCGAATTGTCCCGGCTCGTGAAGGTGATCAACGGCATGCTCGACCGCCTGGAAAAGAGCTTCAGCCAGGCGGTCCGGTTCAGCGCCGATGCAGCGCATGAACTGCAGACCCCGCTCACCATCCTCCAGGGGGAGCTGGACGATGCAGTGCAGCACGCGCCGGTCGGGTCGGAAGAGCAGCAGCGCTACAGTGGCCTCCTGGAAGAAGTGCAGCAGCTGAAGGCAATCGTGCAGAAACTCCTGATTCTTGCGCGCGCCGATGCGGGAAGACTGAACCTGTGTCTTGAGGCAGCGGACCTGAGCACTATGATCGAGTCTGCCGCTGAAGACGCTGAAGCTATGGCCCCGCATCTGCAGGTTGAGATAAAGGTAGTTCCTGGCGTTATCGTGAAGGCAGACCCTGACCTGATGGGACAGGTAGTCCGGAACCTCACTTCCAACGCAGTGAAGTACAATCACAAGGACGGAACTATCAGGTTCCAATTATCAGTCCGGGACGATAAAGCCCTTTTTACCATTTCAAACACCGGTGTTCCCATTCCCGAGAAAGACCGGGAGAAGATATTCGACCGCTTCTACAGGGTCGATCAATCACGCAGCAGAACAGTGCAAGGGTCAGGCCTGGGCTTAAGCCTTGCCCGGGAGATCGCCCATGCCCATGGCGGCGATCTCCGTCTCGATCCCGATTCCGGCAGCATGGTTTCCTTTACCCTGTCATTACCCTGCATTACCTGTTGATTCCATTTTTCCTTCAACGAGTTTTCAATATTACAATTTTTTAATAATCTTGCACGTATATCTTTAATGTTCTTCTGATATTCTTTTATGAAATGAGCGGTCCAGGCAATTATCCGTTCGAAGAGGAGAATAAAATGAAGAACAGAAACTATATTGCAGACGAAATAAAATCGTTTTACAAATCTAACTACAACAGTAACGATATCGGGATCATCGAAATTATGCTGGACGACGTGATTGACCTCTTCAATGGTAAAAGGAAGGGGTTTCAAAGGTGTGACGCAAGGTATCACGATCTCACCCATAC
>CAYMTB010000157.1:0-8769 GCA_964393225.1 uncultured Syntrophorhabdaceae bacterium | reverse complement strand
TCCTCTGTCGATATATAAATCTTCCATCTTGAGGAGAAATATGATGTGACCTGTTTTGGAATAACCCCTTCCGTATACCCTGCCGGCCTCATTTAATTTGCCTGTTCTTTTGTACGCCTCAGCCAGAAGTATGTATGAAGGGATGAATCTTTTATCTTCGCTTATAATCTCCTTTAATTCTTTGATAATTACTTCATAGTTTGCTTCAAACTTTTTGTTGAACAATGTCTCTGTCTTTTCATAACGTATGCCCAGTACCCTCAGGTTTTCGTCTTCTGTTTTGATAAACTTCTTTATCTTCTTTTCCACCTCGTATGCTTCATCCCAACTTTTACCGGAGATATAAAAATCTCTGAGCATGGTCAAGGTTTCTAAATTCGATTCATTGAGCTTTAGTGCCTCTTTAAGTTCATTTTCGATTTTTTGGGTGTCTTTGGCAATAACCCGGACCTTAACCTTTTTCAACAGTATGGATTCTCTTTTTCCAAGATATGTTTCCGCAAGTTCCAGGGTCTCTATTGCCTTATTGTAATCTTTTGCGGAAACATATAAATCCGAGAGATGTATATATGTGTCTTCCATATCCGGGAGCCTTCTGATCAGCCTGTTCAGGCTCTCTATGGCCTTTTCTCTGTCTCCCCTCATCTCATACGATTTTGCCTTTTCGAATAATTCCTTATACTCGTCTTTCTTTTTTCCTTTCCGGTCTTCCCTCCATCCAACTATCAGCCTCTTGAGGTCATAGAAGAAACTTATTATAATCGAAAAGATTACCCCCAGGATGAATGATGCTACTACATAGGTTGCAACGCTCGTTTCATAAAACTTTCCATATCCAAAGTAAAGCTTTACGTTTTCTGGGTTAAGGTGGTCCATGTAAAGATAAAACAGGAGAAACAGGAGAAACAGAAAAAAGAAAATTTTAAATTTCATTGCTCACAGCCCCTTCTCTTCCATCTGTCGCTTGCATGTTATACAATAACGTGCAACTGGATTTGCCTCAAGTCTTTTTTCATTTATTTTTTCATCACATTCTTCACATACCCCGTAAGTTGCGTTTACTATCTTGTCGAGGGCATTGTCTATGTCCTTTAAGAGTTTTAAATCGTTATTGCTTATACTCATAAGTATATCGGCGTTATATGAATTGCTTGCGGCATCCGCCATATCCTGAATTCCGTCTGTTCCCAGTGTATATGAATCCTCTTTTAACTTCTTCGCCTTGGTCAGTATCTCATCTCTCGTCTTTAGCAATCTCTTTCTGAAGTATTCAAACTTTTCTTTTTCCATTGTCCACCTCTATATTGGTTGTTTTCTCTTTTTCCATTCTGTGCCTTTTCGATTCTATCCAGAGACTTTCGAGATCATACAAATCTCTCAGGGGTTCTATGAATATATGAACAATCATATCCTGGTAATCAATAATTACCCATCTCCCTTCATTATATCCTTCTACTGAGTAAGGTAATATGCCATCTCCCTTCATACTTGTTTCTATATGTTCGGATATGGTCTTCACATGCCTTTCACTCGTTCCGTTTACCAGCAGAAAAAAATCGGTAATATCCGTAAGGCCTTTAAGTTCAAGTATCAGAACGTCTTTTGCCATTTTTTCTTCCGCGTACCTCGCACATGTTTTAACTTTTTCCAGTGTTTCCATATTATGTCCTGTATAATCCCTTTTCGCTGATTATTTTTTCTACTGTTTGAGGCACAATATACCTCGTTGTCTTACCGTTTTTTACATTTTCCCGTATCCCGGTGGATGAGATATCGAGCTGGGTAACGCGATGTAAATAAATCTTATTTCCTGAGATATGCTGAAATGAAACGTTGTCCATTTTTTTCATTTTCACCTTCAAATCCTCAGGGAAAATGTCTTTGATAAAAGTCTTTTTATTCGCGGGCCGCATCATGATGATGAAATTCGTATGATTGAATATTTCCCTGTAGTCATGCCATGTATCAATTTCAGAAAAAGCATCGATGCCTATGATGAAGTACAATGTCTTGAAACGTTCCTCAAATGCTCTTACCGTGTCTATTGAATATGACACGCCCTCCCTTTTCAGTTCAATTTCAGAAGCCCGCAGATAAGGGTTGCCCTTTATGGCGGTCTTTATCATCCTGAGCCTTGTATCTGCATCAGTAATCCCCTGTCTTCTTTTGTGCGGAGGTATGCAAGCTGGTACGAAGTAGACTCTGTCTAACAGAAAAAACTCCCGTATTTCCTCTGCAGCCCTCAGGTGTCCAATATGCACCGGATCAAAGGTTCCCCCGAATAAGCCTATCCTCATCATTCCCTCAACTGTCCGTCACCGAATGCAATAAATTTTGTTACTGTAAGCTCTTCCAGTCCCATAGGGCCAAAGGCATGCAACTTTGTCGTGCTGATACCCATTTCAGCCCCGAGGCCCAGCTGATAGCCGTCATTTAGCCTGGTGGACGCGTTAACAAGCACCAGTGACGAGTTAAGCTCCCTCAAAAACCTCCAGGCATTATTGTACTTTGCCGTTATGATAGCTTCTGTATGGTCAGAACCGTATTTCCGTATATGGTGGATCGCTTCATCCATGTCCTTTACGATTTTGATGGAAAGTACAAGGTCGAGATATTCTTCATACCAGTCGAACTCATTTGCCTCGTGGATACCCTCTATAATCTCTGCTGTTTTGCTGCAGCCCCTGAGTGTGACGCCGCTGTTTCTGAGTATTCCTGCCATCTCAGGTAAAAAGGCTTTTGCAACGGATTCATGAACGAGCAGTGTCTCCATGGCATTACATGTGGCAGGTTTTTGTGCCTTTGCATTGAGGCATACCTTATATGCAAGATCAATGTCCGCCCACTCGTCGACATAGATGTGACACACACCCTTATAGTGTTTCAGGACGGGGATGCTCGACTGTTCAACAACGTTTCTTATAAGGGCTTCGCCGCCCCTTGGTATGATAAGGTCAATATACTGATCCTGCTTGAGAAGTTCGTAAATATACGCCCTGTCACCTGTTTCAATGAGCTGGACTACCTCTTCGGAGATGCCTTCCTGCCTCAGGGATTCAACGATCAAATGAAAAAAGGCAATATTTGAGTAGTAGGCCTCGGAGCCCCCCTTGAGGATCACGCAATTTCCACTTTTCAGGCAGAGGGAGAATGCATCAACGGTGACGTTGGGGCGGGATTCGTATATAACAAGGATAACCCCGATAGGAATTCTCATTTTTCCCACAAGAAGTCCATTCGGCCGCTTCCGGAGTTGTGTCACCTCACCGACAGGGTCAGGCAGTGCGATAACGTCTCTGATGCCTGCCTGCATCTCTTTGATGACCTTTTCATCGACCTTTAATCTTTCTAACAGACTTTTCTGAAGCCCTTTCCTTTCCGCCTCTTCTATATCTTTCCTGTTTTCAATGAAGATGTAATCCATTTTTTCCGAAATGAGCCTTTCAAGCGTATTGAGAATGCTGTTTTTATTTTCCGTGGAAAGATGCGCAAGTATATGGGATGCCCCTTTTGTCTTCTTTGCAAGTTCTATCGGTTTCATATGATTACCATGTTGTCCCGGTGCACTATTTCTTCAGCATATTTATACCCAAGCTTTTTTTCTATATCAACACTTTTTAAACCCTTTATTTTATTAATATCGGATGATGAGTAGTTTGTTATCCCTCTGGCAATAACCTGTCCGGACATATTATCCAATTCAATGCACTCGCCCCTTGAAAAATCGCCTTCAACAGTTGCGATGCCTGAAGGCAGGAGACTCTTTCCATTGTGAACCAGGGCGCCCTCAGCACCTTCGTCTACCCATATCTTGCCCTTCACTTTGAAGGCAAAGGCCGTCCACCACTTGTTCCTTGCCAGTTTTGCCTCCGGCTGAAACAGAGTGCCTATATTTTCCCCTTTGATTACCCGCCATGCAATATTTTCAATGTCACCTCTTACAATCCTTGTAGGGATACCGTAGCAGCCTGCCTTCTTTGCCGCTTCGAGCTTGCTTACCATACCGCCGGTGCTCTTTTCGCTTTGTGTTCCGCTGGCTAATTTTTCAATTTTATCGTCAATTTTCTTTACAACGCTGATGATACATGCATCCGGGTATTTTTGTGGATCCTTATCACATAAACCATCAACGTCTGAGAGCAGCATGAGTAAATCGGAGTTTGAGATCTGCGCAATGAGTGCGGAAAGATTATCGTTGTCGCCAAACCGTATCTCCTTGAAAGAGAGGGCATCATTTTCATTGATAACAGGTATGATATTCATGGACAGCAATGAGTTTAATGTATTCATGAGGTTTAAGCACCTGCTTTTACTCTTTATATCCTCATGAGTAATGAGCACCTGCCCTATTTTCAATTTTTCCTTTTCAAAGGCATCCATATACATCTTCATGAGTTTAATCTGCCCTACTGATGCAAGGGCCTGTCTTTTTTCTATCTCTTTCGGTTTCTTTTTAAGTCCTAGCGTTTCCATGCCGCTCGCTATTGCGCCGCTTGAAACAATGATTGACTCGATCCCTTTGTCTTTAATGGTTTTTACCTGTTTTGCAAGGTTTCTCACCATGTCTGTGCTGATCTTTTTCTCTTTGTCGAGGAGCACGGATGTTCCTACTTTAATAACAACCCTTTTTACGTTGAGCATTTGTTACCTTTTACTCCTTCATAAATAGCGTATAGCGTTCAGCATAGAGCAACACGTAATTCGTAATTGGTAATTGGTTTTGACTAATCACGAATTACGATATTTTGTTTTTCACCTATTACTTCTCTTAAAACATCAACCCCATGGCCCGTTAATGCACTGATTTTAATAACCTCTTCGCCCTTATCCGTAAAATATGCTTTCCATTTTCTGACCTTTGAAGGAGAGGAAAGGTCTGTTTTGTTTAAGGCCAACACCCTTTCCTTCTTGAGCATTTCCTTGTTGTAGGAGGTGAGCTCGTTTAAAAGCGTTGTGTAATCTTCTTCTATTGAAGGTGATGACAGATCAAGCAAAATCAAAAGTTTACCTGTTCTTTCTATGTGTTTTAAGAACATGAGGCCTAATCCTTTTCCTTTTGATGCACCGTCTATTATGCCGGGAATGTCAGCAATAACAAATGTCCTGTCGTTGTCCCTCATGACACCGAGGGTCGGAGTCAATGTGGTAAAGGGGTAATCACCTATCCGCGGTTTCGCATCTGTTAATCTGGATATAAGGGTTGACTTGCCGGCATTGGGAAGACCCACAATACCTATATCGGCAAGAAGTTTTAATACGAGGTGTAAATCTTTTTCTTCTCCTTCTCCGCCGTAATCAAATTGAACGGGCGCCCTGTTTGTGGGTGTTGCAAAATGTGTGTTACCTCTTCCGCCTCTTCCGCTTTTTGCAACGATATACGTTTCCCCATCTTCTGTAATATCGCACACAGGTAATGAATAATTTACATCATACACAATTGTGCCAAGGGGGACAGAAATAATAATATCCTTTCCGTCTCCGCCCTTTTTATTATTACCGCTTCCGTTTTTGCCGTTTTCTGCTTTGTAGATTTTTTTATATTTAAAGTCTAAAAGGCTTGAGAGGCCTTTTTTACCAACTATGGCTACATTTCCGCCTTTGCCGCCATCGCCACCGTCAGGGCCGCCCCTGGGGATAAATTTTGCCCTTCTGAAGCTTGCGCAACCCTTCCCGCCATCTCCTGCTTTTACATGTATCGTGGCTTCATCAACAAACTTCATTCAGGGGGGTAGACATTCGCCCTTTTTTTGTCGCTTTTGAATCCATATTTCACCACTCCGTCTGAAAGGGCGAATAATGTGTTATCACGGCCTATTCCAACATTGTTTCCAGGGTGTATTTTTGTCCCGTGCTGTCTCACAAGGATGCTTCCCGCCTTAACGGTCTGGCCGCCGTATATTTTTACTCCGAGCCTCTGGCCGTCGCTGTCCCTTCCGTTCCGTGAGCTTCCACCTGCCTTTTTATGCGCCATGAGGTGCCTCCATGTGTATCTTTTCTACGAGAACTTCCGTGTAGGGCTGCCGGTGTCCGTTTTTCTTCTTGTAATCTTTCCTCTTTTTGTGCTTGAAAATGATCACCTTTTTTGCCCTACCGTGTGACAAAACCTTACCCTGTATGAATGCTCCGCCAACGTAAGGGCTGCCGATAAGGGTGTTACCGCCGTCGCTAAACGCAAGAACTTCTTTTATTTGAATATCTTCGCCTTCACCGGCTGCAAATTTCTCCAGTTTTACCTTTTCCCCTTCAGTAATTCTGTATTGCTTACCTCCATTTTCAATAATGGCATACATAACATACTCCTGAACCTTTATTTTGGAAAAACTACTTATAATATGCTGAACACGCCGTAAAAGTCAATAGTGTTTTGGGGTTAAGCCAAGCCGTAAAGGTTGTTTTGAGTGTTGAGTTTTGAGTGTTGGGTTTTGAGTTAAAAAACCCCCCAATAATATTGGCTTAAAGTGCTGTTTTTGCCTATTAAAATCTAGATAAACAATAAGGTAAGAGAAATAGGAGAACCTTTTTTTGACCATTCCCTTATTTTTTGGGGAAATATTTCACATTACTGATATTTTGAAAATCTGAATCCTGAGTCCAGAGGGTGGCATTGAATGCCTTGGCTGTTGCGAGAATAATGCTGTCAGCCATTGGAAGGTTATGCTCTATGCTTAGCCTTGAAGCGGAGATTGCCAGTGCGACTGTCATATCCGCAACCGTTCCTTTCTGCATAGCAATGACAGCTTGCAGTGCATTATTCTCACCGGATTCCCGAAGGGCTACCTTGAAAACCTCATATATCGTTACCGTTGGAACAACGAGTGAAGCTGCATCATTTAAAGGGGCTAGGAAGTGCCGGGCGTTAGGTTCATCTGCGAAGTATGCAAGCCAACCAGAAGAATCAACGATATTCATATCCTGTCTTCCTCCCGTTTAAATTCCGTATTTATGCCTTTTAGAAATCCGCGGAGCTCTTTAATATCCCGTTCCGGTATAAGCTCGATACGTCCATCATATTCGACAACCTGCATTTTTTGACCCGGGCGAAGATTTAATGACTCTCGTACCGTTTTTGGTATAACGACTTGATATTTTGGTGATACGGTTACAATTTGCATACCATTACCTCCATCGATTGATTGCGTATTACAATATCATTATCGATATGATCTTGTCAATATCGTTATTTCATGCCGGACCAGCTCCTTGAGAATACTGGATTATAGAGTAGGGATTATGGATTATCCTTTAATCCACCAAATTCTTAATCCACTTTTGGGGCTTAAAGTTCTGTTTTTTGGGGACAGCTTGAACAAAACCGCACGAAGCGGACAAAAAATTTTATCTCTCGCAGAGACACAGGGTTCGCCCCGGTAAAATAGATTTGGGTCGGACAAACCAACCCATTGAAATCAAGAGCTTAATGTATGGAAAATGGCTAATTTTAAGGCTTAAAGTGCTGTTTTTGCCTATGAAATGGTAAGATATATTCGCCTGTTAGGGCTGAATATTTGACAGGCGGCATTGTCGCCGACTGGAAAAACATATAATCTTTTGTCTGCCTTTGTCCCGCATTTGTCGAGCGGCAGCGGACGGCAAAGAAGGTATTTTCCTGAAATCTCCCGAAGGTCAATGCTGACAATGGGAATCCCATTCTTTGTCATTGCCACGGGCGAAAGCCCTCTCAATGACAGGTAAAGGGGAAATTTTGCCAACAGACTGATTGGGTTCGGATCAAACCCTTAAAAAGCAGTGTTGAGTTTTGGAATCATCAATTTGTATAACACAAAACTTAGTACTCGACACTCAAAACTGTATTTCTGGGGCATTAGGCGCTTGATAAAAAAAATCTCCAACAAAATATTCACCCCGGATATGTCATTGGAAGAGGTGTTGGGGTATTCCGGAGCAAACCGTCGAGAGGCAAAGAAGGTTGGGATTAAGGATTAAAGGGATAAGGAGTTCAGATGATTGGAAGGTTGAATGTTTGGATGATTAGCTAACCCTCTAAACATCAATTCCTAATCCAGCACTTTGCGAGGGATGGTCTGACACCGATATGATTCTAATGATAAATCCGGGTTAGAATCAAAAGGGCTTCCCGCAATGGGAAGCCCTTTTGATTATTTATTATTTATTCTTTTAACTAATCACTTAAAACTCAAAACTGCTTTTCTCACCCCGGCATCAACAGGTTGGGCAGCCATGTTGCAATGCCCGGGAACAAAAAGATAAGAATGCCGCCGACAACAAGACTGATTAAAAACGGGTATACGCCCGCGTAAATCACACTAAAAGGCGTCTTGGTAATCTGTTTGACGACAAAAACACATATGGCCATTGGCGGAAGTACAACCCCCATCATAACAGTGACGGCAATCAGTATCCCGAACCATAAGGGATTATAACCGAGTTGAGTAATGGCAGGGTAGAAGATCGGTGTTGCGAGGATCATAAACGCAAGATCATCGATAAAGGAACCGCCGATAAGGTAAATAAGGGAAATGAATATAACGATGATCCATGAGGGCATCGAGAGGCTGACGATCCAATCCGCTGTGATCATTGGTATTTTTGTGACGGCGATAAAATGGCCGAGAACAGTTGAACCGGCAATGAGCATGATGACCATGCAGGCCGTTCGGATAGATTCCCCTGCAGATTTAAAGTATCCCTTCACGTTCATATCCCTTTTAGCAAACGCAAGCAGCAAAACAAGGAACGTGCCGACACTGCCGGCCTCTGTAGGGGTGAAGAAACCGCCAAGAATGCCCC
>CAYMTB010000156.1:0-8774 GCA_964393225.1 uncultured Syntrophorhabdaceae bacterium | reverse complement strand
ATAGTGTCTACTCTAAAAGACAAGACGACAAAATACAGTTCATGCTATCACAGGCTATGCAAACCTTTGGCGAATTCACTGCATCCGGCAGCGTCGAAAAGATGAACATTGCTGAAACCTTATTCAATTCAATTCTCAGGGAAAATAATAAGAAAATGAACGCCGTTGCAAGGCTTTACCTCGCTAAAATCAGTTACATGAAAGGAAAGCCCGAAGAGGCAAAAAAACTTTATCAGGAAGTACAGAGTCAATCCAATGATCCAGCCATTCTATCAATCTCTGAAAAAGCCATCCAGCAGATTGATAAAAAATAATGTATATACACAATTACGCTGAAAGCAAAAGGCTTTCTCTCAGGCAGGTGCTTGATTTTACCTCAAGCGTTAACCCTCTGGGCCCTTCAAATAAGGCAAAAAATGCCATAAGAAAGTCCATTAAATTCCTCGAATTCACGCCTGACAAGGAAGTAAGGTATCTAAAACGTTATATATGCAAGCAGGAGCGGATAGACGAAGACTGTGTCATTTTCGGGCATGGCTCGTCTTCGTTGCTCCACAGTCTTCTCAGGGCAGCAGAACCAAAGACCATACTCCTCGTTTCACCGGTTTCAAAAAGGTATATAGATATACTTAGCAATTATCGAATGGATATTCAGCTATTCTCTGCGGAAGAAAGATATCACCCTCAATTTCCAATAGACATCGCCGGACTTATAGATCGTCTCAAAACTGTCGATATGCTTGTTCTGCCGAACCCTCACGATGTGATGGGCACCATGATGCCTGCAGAAAACCTCGGTTTGCTGATCGAAGCAACAGAGAAAACTGGAAAGATATTGGTCATCGATGAGAGGTACATGGACTTTACCCCTTACAAATCCTCGGTTAAGCTTGCAGCAGAATCAAAGAACACCCTTATGCTGCGTACATTTTCGGAATTTTATGCGTTGAATGGGCTGCCTTTAGGATATGGGGCAGGTTCCAGGACGCTGATAAATAAATTGAGTGCCAGCCTGATCCCGCCGCAAGGCAATGTACTCATCTATGCTGCTGCCATAGTATCCCTCAAAGACGAGGGGCATAAAACAAGAACTATGAAATTTGTCAAAGAAGAAAAGGAATACTTCGTTAAAAAATTAAAGCAGATTGATGGTCTTCGAATATTTGATACAGCCTGTAATTTTCTCCTCCTGAAAATAGAAAGGCAAATACCTGATCTGGCAAGCCTTTTCACCAAATACCATATCGTAATCGACGAATATTCAAGCGAATCAGCCGGCACCTATCTGAAGGTGCCTTTAAAGAAACACAAGTCGAATGCACGATTCATAAAAACCCTTAAAAATATTCTTAAAACATACTGCCAAAAAACAGTTGACAGTAACACTGCACAACATATATAAGGTATTAACACAGAAAATATTAAACAAAATCCATGAGAAAAAGGGGATAGCTATGAAAAAGAATAAAATATTCTTCATTATTGCCGCTGTGATCATGTGTACATGCTTCAGCCAGAATATTGCATCGGCTCAGCAGGAAAAACCTTTTCCCACAAGACAGATTAACTATATGATCTGTTTTGATCCGGGCGGTCAGTCCGACAGGGTAGCGAGGTTGCAGCAGCCGCTTCTTGATAAAATATTAAAGCAGAAGGTTATCATTGACTACAAAGTGGGCGGCGGCGGCGCGCTGGGATGGAGAGAACTTTCAAAGGCAAAACCCGATGGGTACACCGTTGCGGGGTTCAATGTCCCACATGTTATCCTTCAGCCCCTGCAGCAGGAAGTCGGTTACAAGACAGAACAGATCGTCCCTGTGGTTATATTTCAGAGAACACCCCTCGCGCTGGCAGTTTTGAAAACGAGCCCAATCAAGACCTACCAGGAATTTCTTGACAACGCCAAAAAGAACCCCGGAAAAGTGACTATTGGCGGTTCTGGAACTTTTTCCGGTTACCATATGGCCGCACTCAGACTGGAGAAATTTGCAGGCACCAAACTTACCTATGTACCATTTACCGGATCTGCCCCACAGATGACTGCATTTCTTGGCGGGCATATCGATGCTATTTTCGGAGCCTCCGATGACCTGACAAGATATAAAGACAAGGTTCGCGTCCTTGCCTTTGCCACTGAAAAACGCTTTGTAGAATTCCCTGATGTCCCGACCTTTAAGGAGTTGAAGATGGATCTCCTTGAGGCAGTTGACCGGGGTGTGGCAGTTCCTCCTAAGACACCCGCTTACATCATCAAGAAACTCGAAGCCGCATGGCTCGAAGTAGCGAACGCACCTGAGGTACAAGCAGAGATGAAAAAACAGGGATTTATACCTGTCGCCATAGGGCACGAGGAAAGCACCGCGTATGTTGCGAAAATGACGGCAATTTACAAGGAGCTCACTGCAGGTCTGAAGAAATAGCCTGAATAATCAGGTAATCAAAACTGGGGACGGTTTTATGAAAACACAAAAGTCGGCTGATATTGCAAGCGGTTTTTTTATTGCCCTTCTCGGTCTGGTGGTATTGCTTGCCGCCAGGCAGATAACGGGCGGGATGGAGGAACGGCTGCCGCCCCGTACCCTCCCGTATGTCCTTGGTTTTACAATCCTTATTGCCGGGATCATTCTGGCCATCAAATCGTGGCGTTTTCATGGTGAAGACCCTGCCATTAAATGGCCGGACAGGGCCGGAATGTTCAGGGTTCTGTTGATACTCGTAAGCCTTGCCATATATATAGCCCTCATAGATCCCCTTGGAATGCCT
Source organism: uncultured Syntrophorhabdaceae bacterium (assembly GCA_964393225.1). Classification (GTDB taxonomy): domain Bacteria; phylum Desulfobacterota; class Syntrophorhabdia; order Syntrophorhabdales; family Syntrophorhabdaceae; genus MWEV01. The sequence goes on along the minus strand of CAYMTB010000156.1, from coordinate 6,011 downwards.
ATCAGCACTGCGCTCTACGTCGCCTTTTCCGTCTGGTACCTCTGGATCGGGCGCCATGCAATATTGTATGCCATCATAACCGGTATTTTATCGGGCGCAACAGTGTTTTATCTCTTTATCCGGTTCCTGGAACTCTCTTTCCCAATTGGACCCTTACAGCAATAGGAGGTCATGGTGATCTTTTCATGGGATTTTCTTCTGCAAGGTTTTGTAACAGCCCTCACCCCGGCAAACCTCATGTGGGCAACAATCGGATGTTTCATAGGAACACTCATCGGGGTACTGCCCGGCATCGGCCCTTCCGCAGGCATCGCAATACTTCTTCCGCTTACCACGATCATACCGCCTACATCCGGGATCATCATGATGGCAGCCATCTATTATGGAGCAATGTACGGAGGGTCGACCACCGCTATCGTTATCAACATCCCCGGTGAGGCCTCATCGGTCCCCACGGCAATTGACGGGTATGAAATGGCAAAACAGGGCCGCGCAGGCCCGGCACTTGCCATTTCTGCCGTCTCCTCATTTTTTGCAGGCACCTTGAGCCTCGTGGGGCTTACTTTTTTTGCGCCTGTGCTTGCTAATTTCGCCCTGGCCTTTGGCCCGCCTGAATACTTCGCCCTTATGTTTATGGGCTTGAGCCTCGTAATCAGTCTTTCCGGCCGTGCCCTTCTGAAAGGTATTATCGCTGCGGCCCTGGGATTGATCGCGTCTCTCATAGGACAGAACCCCCTCACAGGAGCGGCCCGTCTGACCTTCGGGTCTGTCGATATGATGGCAGGGATCAATTTTATCAGCGTTATCATCGGCCTTTTCGCCATAAGTGAAATAATGATAAACGTGGAGCATATAACAGCAAGGATTTACGAAATAAAGAACATTGACTGGATACCCAGATGGGCGGATATGAGAAAGTGCTTAGGCGCAATGCTCCGGTCAACCGGCATCGGGTTCTTCCTAGGCCTGCTTCCAGGGTGTGCGCCTGCTGTTACGACATTTATTGCCTATGATGTCGAAAAAAGGGTATCGAAGCACCCCGAAGAGTTTGGACATGGCGCAATAGAAGGGGTTGCCGCCCCGGAAGGCGCAAATAATGCGACCACGAGCGGCGGTTTTGTGCCCCTCTTTGCCTTTGGACTTCCTACGGGCCCCGCCCTCGCAGTATTGCTCGGTGGGTTCATGATGTACGGTCTCCAGCCCGGACCCATGCTCTTCAAAGAAAACCCTCAATTCGTCTGGGCGGTCATCGCCAGCATGTACATCGGCAATGTAATCCTCCTGGTGCTGAATCTCCCGCTTGTGGGCATGTGGGCACGCATTGCCCTCATCCCCTTTCCTATCCTTGCTCCTCTGATCATTCTCTTTTCCGTAATCGGGGCTTTCAGTATACGATTCATGCTCTTTGATGTATGGGTAGCCCTCATTTTCGGGGTCATCGGCTATGCCATGCGCAAGTTGGGGTTTCCCATTGCGCCCATGGTACTGGCAACCGTATTGGCTCAGATGCTTGAGACATCCCTGCAGCAGTCGCTGCTCATTTCACAGGGTTCTCCATTCATCTTCTTCACGCGGCCCATATCGGCATTTTTCATGGTCCTCGCGCTTGCCTCGATTATACGCGGTGTATGGGTACAGATTAAAACCAAAGCCCCTGAAGTGGCTTTGGAGGATGACGAAAGCTAACGGTTTTCAACGACTCCGATGCGAAAACGGTAGCCCTGATAAGTAAAGATAATGCCGCCAGGGACAATCTCCTCCACTTTCAACCCCGGACTCAATTGCTGCCCTTCCTGAAGGATCTTCTCATTGACTCTTACCACGCGGGTATGCGGCTCAGAGCTATAGGCATGACCGGAAACCTTAAACTCGGGTAAAGCGCTCTTAATGGCAGGGGGAAGCTCGTTCAGGCTGAAAACTTTATCAACGGTTGTTATCTTCTTCTCTGTGCGGGTCTGCGGCTCCGCTGGTACGCGTTTGGCTGCAGGAGCCTTTTCAGTTTCTTTTTCCTGTGAAACCACCTTTGCATCAACTGTTCGGTTTTGCTCTCTGTTCTCAACCACTACTGCTGGCGTCGCTGTCGCTGTTTGCTGAACAACAGGCAATTTCACAGTGGCCCCTGTTTTTTCAGCCTTCCAGGGGGCGATCAACCAGATTATTACCCCTACATTAAGGAACAGTAAAACAAGGAGGAGATAAGGCCAAATGTGCCGTTTCCTGCGCACCAGCACCGGCTGTTCCGAAAACGTCAGCAGTTTCGGCTGTTCCTCCCGCTCCCGCTTCTGCTCAGCCTTTTTCAGTGCCTCAAGAATATATGACATCCCTAACCGCCCCTCTTCCCTTCATGGAGAACTGGCCCACCATTGTCATCGGCAGCGGTCAAACATATAATCGTCCTGGGACCTACGATCCCGTCCGCCAGAAGTCCTGCGGTAAGCTGTAATCTCTTTACCTCTTTGACAATCTCACCGTGGTATACCTGCTCCCGGCTGGTTGGTACAGGCCGTCCCTGGATTACCGCCAGTTGTCTATCGAGCCATGCCACCATTGGTCCACGATCGCCGGGTTTCAGCTTCTCCTTATACTCCTGAGGTGCCCGCCATAGAATAAAATAATCTCCGGTCCACCTGCGGCTTATTTCATTAATATCTATATCCCTTGTCTCATTCCCTATAACAAATACAGCAGTCTCTCCCCTGAGGGAGATCAACGCAGCAAAGTATTCATCGCCTTTTTCGTCAACAAGGGTCAGCACAATAGGCCTGTTCATCAGCCTCAAATGACCGATATTGCCTTTTCCCTTTAAACATTGTAGACCTTGTTTCCGGGCCTGTTCGCATACGGTTTGGCCATCTCCCCTATTATACTGTAGCTGCCATTGTTTGAAAAGTGCCTGATACGCCATTTCCATCGTAGCATTAGCAGTATAATTGACGGGCCGCTCAAGGTTAGTTTTTTTCACAGGGTTATCTTTTGCTTTGGCAACAGCTTCCTGCACAGCCGGTCTTGAGGAAGCCACCAATACAGCCTTTGTTCTTTGCATATAATATATAGTTCCGAGGGCTGTTAAAATGACAAGAAGGAAACCTGCAAGCACTCCGTAAACAATCCTTTGCCTTTGCCGCTTATGACCGCCCTCTCCGGAGACCTCACGCGCTGAAGTCATCAACGTTTCCACATCAACCTGGTCTTTGCCCTGAACGTATGTTCCAAGCAATGCCCTGTCGCATATTACATTAATAAGTCTCGGTATCCCTCCGCTCAGTCGATAGAGCCTTCTCAGGGTCTGTGGAGGGAATAATTGACCACGGACCAGTCCTGCCACTGACAAGCGATAGTTTACGTATGCGGGGACCTCATCCCTGGATAGATGCCCCAGGTGGTACCGTGCCGTGATCCGCTGCGAAAGTTGAAGGAGCTGCGGCTGTTTCAATATTTCCCTGAGTTCGGGTTGTCCAAGCATGATCATCTGGAGCAGTTTATGCTCATTCGTCTCGAGATTTGTCAGTAAGCGAATCTGTTCGAGCACTTCCGGCTTCAGGTTCTGGGCCTCTTCTATAATGATAACGGCCCTCCGACCCTTTGCATGCACATCAAGAAGATAGTCATTGATGCCGGCTATAAAGACCTTTATACTCGTGTTGCCTTCAGGATAACTGATTCTGAACTCGTCGCAGATAGTCGCTAACAATTCCTCTACAGTCAGTTTCGGATTGAGAATAAACGCGACCTCCGTATCTTCGGGCATCAGTTCGAGCAGTCGGCGGCAAACCGTTGTTTTGCCTGTTCCAACCTCACCGGTGAGCAGAACAAAACCGCCATCGCTTTTGATCCCGTATAAGAGATGAGCCAAAGCCTCACGGTGTCCAACGCTCGTGTAAAAATAGCGGGGATCCGGCACAATTGAAAAAGGCTTTTTTGTCAAGCCGAAGTATTCTTCATACATGAGGGTCACATCTTCAATCCATAAGTGTTTTTAATTAAAAAAACATATTACATAGTGAAATTAACATATAATAATTTATTTTACCCTTAATTTGCAGACATATTGTAAACCACAAATACCCGGTTTACCTGATCACCTCTTCCAGCATGAACTTTGACAGCTTCCTGACGCCATCCCGAAATGGTTTTGTATGAAAACCGCCTGTCCATCCCTCATCGTTCAGGAGGTCAGACACAATTAAAAAGGCAATGCCTTTTATCCCTTTGAGTTTGCATACTGCATAGAAAGAGGCAACCTCCATCTCAACGGCAGAGATACCAGCTTCACGATATTTTCTGGTTTTTTCCCTGGTCTCCCTGTAGATGGCATCGCAGCTCCAGATTATGCCTTCTCTGAAACCCCGCTCTTTGGTATGCTGTTCCCATTCTTCAAACCAGTTCGAGTAGACAAAGTCATCTTCGTCGTCAATGTAGTGTGAGGAGACCCCGTCCTCCCTTAAAGCACCCTTTGCTGCAATCACATCGCCAATCTTTAACTGGCAGGCAATCCCGCCGGCATAGCCCCAGATGACAAACTCTTTTACACCGAAGGCTGCAAGCTCCTCCACAAGAGCAGCAATATTGGGACCGCCGAAATATGACCTTGTAATGACAGTACTGCTCTCCTCGATCCTGTACAGCCACCGAAAATTCAGCCACCCATCAATAAGTCTGTGTTTTTTCCTGTTTAAAACACGCTTTGCATCGCCTGAATTGAAGACAATAATTGCCCTTTCCGGAAGGGCAAGTTCATCTGCCGTCTTTCCTGTGAAAGCTGATACCAGATCAACAGGATTTAAGAGAGAGGGGGATGAATCAAAAAACCTTTTCAATAAACTTACTCTTCAATTTTTGGTATGTAGCTTCGATATGTTCTGAAATAACCCTGGTTTCACCCACAACGGCCATAAAATTAGCATCCCCGAACCACCGCGGGACCATATGAATGTGTATATGTTCTTCAAGTCCGGCCCCGGCAGCTCTTCCCACATTTATGCCTACATTAATTCCGTCTACTTTGAGTTCCTCTTTATAAATAGTAGTCATAATCCTTACAAGTCCCATCATATCCATGGTCTCTTCATCGGTGAGCCCTTCGAGCAGCCCTGTATGCCTCACCGGTACAACCATTACGTGTCCGTTTGTATAAGGGAATTTGTTCATGATAACAAATGCCGTGCCCTTTCTGCCGACAACGAGCAATTTCTCATCATCCTTGTTGTCGATGCAGAGGAAACATTTTCTGTCACCCTTAACGGTGGTGGTGCTGATATACTCCATTCTCCATGGCGCCCATATTCTATCCATCTCAATCCCTCATAAAAATATAATCTTTCCAATGCTCCGGGAATACTTTCATGCCTGCATGGAGCATGAGCAAATAAAATCCATTCGGCCGTGACGGCCTCCTTCTCGGGTACATTCTAATCTCGTCCATTAAGTTTATCACCCTTTTCCAGATTGCGCCGGTTGCACGAAATCACGATATTTGACCATTCCATTACCCGCCCCTTTATCTCTCTCATACCCTTTTACAACCTCAACCTTTCCAGGATAGAGAAGGATCACTGCTTCTTTCCAGGACAACGCATTTAAGGGTTCAAACGTTGCGTTCAAAAGAAGGGTTCTATCCATAAACCATTAGAAAATAACGTTTATTTCTCTTGATTGTCAACGTTTTTCGTATCGGGGATATCCTATAGGCTGCAACAACCTTGTCAGGATTTTACCCTTGAAATCTAATCATAATTACGAGAGAATAGATTTACGGATGGAAAAGTCAACTAAATAAAGGAGAACCATGGAGAAATCGTCTCCCCGCGATATAACGCGCACAACGCTGAGCGTTTTGCTGATTGGCATTCTCATCGTCGCTGTCTTCTGGATCCTCCATCCTTTCCTGCCCTCGTTAATTTGGGCAACCATGATAGTCGTAGCGACATGGCCGCTCATGCTGCGTATTCAGGCACGGCTGCGGGGTAAACGAGGGCTCGCTGCCCTGGTGATGACGGCGGCGCTGATACTCG
>CAYMTB010000155.1:0-8785 GCA_964393225.1 uncultured Syntrophorhabdaceae bacterium | reverse complement strand
TGGCGGGAAAATAGCCTTTACTCGAGAGCTTATTGACAGGTGGATACTGGAAAACACCGAAAGAGAAAAACAAATTTACATTGCCGGAAGTGATGATATACTTTTTAGAAGGATTATTGATCTCTTCAACGCATCCCATACATCAACAATCTTCTATGCACCCATAGGCAGCGTTAATGGCCTCAAAGCGCTTAAAAACGGTTCGGCTACCATGTCCTGTGTCCACATTATGGACATCAAAAAACGTGAATATAATTTCTCCTATGTTGAGAGGTATCTGACAAAAGATGATTATGTTGTGATTCATCTATTTTCAAGGGAACAGGGCATATATATTCAGAAAAATAACCCGAAAGGGATCAAAACGCTTGAGGATATTGCTGTAAAAGGAACAACGTTCATAAACAGGAGTGAAGGCTCGGGAACGCGGCTTCTCCTCGACTTTCTGCTCCGAGAAAAAGATATAGATCCTGCGGCGATAAAGGGCTACGCAAATGAGGTTGAGTCACATTTTCAGGCAGGACTGAATGTCCTCAAGGGCAATACGGACACTGCATTCGGGATCCAGCATGTGGCGCATATACTCGACCTGGATTTTATACCTCTTTTCAGCGAGGATTTTCACTTAGTTATTCCGAAGGAGTATTTTTTGTATCAGCATGTAAAAACCTTTTTGTCTTTCTTCGAACAACCCGCTCTTCTGGGATACATAAAAGACTTTACAGGCTACGAAATAACCAGAACCGGAAGTATAGTTTACCCATGAAAACATCGGAAAAGCCATACAAGATAAGGGTAGATGTTCGAGCCGAAAAAGGGTCAGAAGAACTACTGCCGGAAGGCATATACGACATTCTTCCAGGTCAGGGCATCTGGATAGAAGAAAAAGGGGATGATGTCATCATAAAGGCTTACCCCTCTGATGTTGAGGAATTTGTTGATTGCCTTCGAAAATCGAATATAACGGTTAAAGATGTTAATGTGGAGAAAGAAGCATCTCTTGATTATGCAGAGTTAACAAAAAAATATTTCAGACCCATCAGGATTGAAGATGTGACAATCCTTGCCCCCTGGCACAAAAAAGGAAAAAGTGAAAAATGTATTATCATTGAGCCGGGGATGGCCTTCGGCACAGGCAGACATGAATCGACGAGACTTATGCTCAAGCTCATGAGGCACATAGACATGGAGGACAAATCGGTCCTTGATATCGGGTGCGGTTCAGGTATCCTGTCTTTCTACGCGAATATGCTTGGAGCAAAGGCAGTTATTGCCGTCGATAATGATATGGATGCCATCCTTTCCGTAAAAAAGAACCTTACCCTTAATAACACAAGCAGGATAGATGCTGTATGTACTGACCTCCTTCACATTAAGGGCACATACGATATCATTTTAGCAAATCTCGATATTCAGACATTTACCCGTCGTGCCGGGTATATCAAAAAACTTTTAAAATCGGGCGGTTTTATTGTGATTTCAGGCGTTCTCGCGAAAAATAAAAAGGATGTACTGCCCCTTTTTCATCCACTATCTCTGATAAACTCGGAAAAGAAAAATTCCTGGTGCGGTTTCGTATTTAAATAACTTCAAACATCTTTAGCAGTTCCATTGCTTTTCCGGCTTCTGCAACACTGAGACTCCCGAGCCCGCAGCTTGTTGTTATCAGCCAATCCTTTGGTTTATTTATCAGATTAAGGCCATCTATAAGCCCGGAAAACTTCCTCAAAATATCCGGCAAAACCTCCGGGGGTGTTTTAAGCACCTCTTCTGACGAAGGCACGATGCCGGGAGATATCCAGCCGCCTCTTTCCAGAAATTTTACCAGATCTTCCCTGTAATAAAAGATAGTCTCGAGGAAGTTAAAGGCATCGTAATTTACAATATCGACATCTGTATTAAGCAGGACAGACCAGTCTGTATTCCCGCAGCAATGGATACCCCTTTTCGCCCCGATACCGCCCAATACGTCATTTAAAAGGGAAATCGTTTCGTCCTTTGATATTGAGACATAGGCAGACCCGAAAGAAACAAGGTAAGGCTCATCGAAGAAGATAATGACCCCTTTCCCCGGATAATTGGCCTTTATAGCTGCAATCATCCATTTTGCCTTCATATGCAGTGCTTTTTTGATAATATCGAAGTAACCGTAGTTGTATATGACCGGCTTGCCTTTTTCATCCTTCAGTCCTAAACCCATGCTGAAAGGCCCTGTCAGTTGACCTTTTATGAACTTTACACCGCCTTCTATTTCTTTGAGTCTCTCCAGAAAACGGTAGAAACCGGGTGCTGCCTTCTCAGAAACCCTGAAGGCTTCAAGGTTTTCGTTATAAACGTTCTCATAGAACCGCTCTATCCCCTGTGTGTTTTCGGTGTCCATGAAGACGGTTTCCTTTGCCGTATCAATGACCACAGAGGGCACACCTTCAAGGAATGTGGTATACATATTTTCGTCAGGAGACCTTTTCGGCAGTTGCGGCCAGAATGGAATTGCCTGTGATGTTGAGAAAATAACGTCTATAGTCTCGTCTATGTCTGTAAAAGGGAAACTTCCGATTCCTGTAATCAAATTATCGTTGCCTCCTAAATTTCAATCTGCAGTCCGTCATAGGCAAGGTCTATCTGAAGCGGGGATGATTCCGCATAAATTTTCAGATACCTCCTCGTATCATCTAAAAATTGGTCGAGCTTTTCATCGTCAAGCGTCGGCTCGTTATGGAAGATACAGAGGTGTTTCACATTGGCCTTTACGCTGAGTTCAACGCCCATGATATTGCTTGAATGACCCCAGTTTTCCTTGAGAGAAATGGCATCCAGCAGCGAGTACTGGGCATCAAAGATCAGAAGGTCTGCGTTCCCGGCAAAATCCAGAAATGGATAATCTTCATCATAGGCCTCGTCTTTATGCTCTGAATCGGTAGAATAGACGACACTCTTTCCATCTTTTTCAAACCGGTAGCCATACGAACTGCCGGGATGATTCTGCTGTGTCGTTTTCACCTTGAGGCCCGCAATATCATACTCTTTTCCCGGTTCCAGAACGGTGAATGTAATCCGGGCATTCATGTATTTCAGGGGTACGGGAAAAAATGGAGGGTCCTGCTGAGCTACAAAAACCTTTTCCAATTCCTCATGAAGCCCGTAAATGTTAACTTGATTACCGGCCATATAGGCAGGTGTAAAAAATGGAAACCCCTGTATATGGTCCCAATGCAGGTGGGACATAAAGATATTGAAGACATTGGGCTTTTGACGACGGCTTTGGCTCATTGTTTTCAAAACATGGTTGCCGAAATCTCTCAACCCCGTACCGGCATCGCATAGGACGAATTCGCTGCCGCCGTCAATCTCTATGCAGGATGTATTGGTGCCATAGCTTCCTGTTGCAGAAAACGGAAGGTTATTATTGGTAAAGCTTTTATACAAGAACTTCTCTATCTCTTCATCGCTGTGAAAACTGAGACTGCTTGCTGCTTTAACGACTTTGAATATCTTTTTCTTTATTGTTTCAGATGAAACAGAAGCAGGTAATGAACCCCGCGTACCCCAGAAATATACCCTCATAATAAACCTCCTACAACTCAAAAGAGTGTTACTGTTCATTTTCTTACAAGACGGGGTGAATTTACAACTAAAAAATAACAGGGCTGTTTGAAAACTATTTACCTCTTGTGAATTATAGGTTAAACAATACAGCGTTATGAGACAAATTAGAAATTTCAGCATTATTGCCCACATTGACCACGGTAAATCCACGCTTGCCGACCGCCTCATCCAGCATACAAACCTCGTTGATGCAAGGCAGTTTCGTGACCAGATTCTGGACAATATGGATATCGAGAGAGAAAGAGGCATTACCATCAAAAGTCAGACGGTTAACCTGCCTTATACGAGCAGAAGCGGTGAGGAATTTGAATTGAACCTCATCGATACGCCGGGACATGTGGATTTTTCCTATGAGGTGTCACGTGCGCTTGCCTCATGCGAGGGGGCGCTCCTCCTTATTGATGCCTCCCAGGGTGTTGAAGCCCAGACACTTGCCAATCTCTATGCCGCTATGGAACATAACCTTGTCATCATCCCTGTCATCAACAAGATAGACCTGCCTTCTGCTGATATTGATCGCGTAAAAGATGAAATCGAGCACGAGCTTGGCCTTGACGCTGAACTGGCATTGCTCTGCTCTGCAAAAGAAGGGACAGGCATTGAAGACATTTTTGAAGCAATCGTGGAACGGATACCGCCGCCATCGGAAAATACTGAAAAACCATTGACTGCATTGATTTTTGACGCACAGTACGATTCATTCCGGGGCACTATTGTGAGCTGCCGTGTCTTTGACGGAGTTGTTAAACAGGGTGATATCATCAGGCTCATGGCTATGGGTACAACACACAAAGTCGAAGAGGTCGGCATCTTTCAACTGAAGATGGAATCAAAGAAAGAACTTTCTGCCGGCGAAGTCGGTTATCTCATTGCAGGTATAAAGACTGTGAGTGATACACGGATTGGCGACACGATTACCCTTGACACGAATCCGGCTCCGAATCTTCTTCCAGGATTTGTGGAGGTAAAGCCTGTTGTTTTCTCATCTATTTATCCTATTGCATCTGACGACTACCTGTCGCTCAGCGATGCCCTCGAAAAATATAAATTGAACGATGCAGCACTTGTATATCAAAAGGATTCCTCAGCAGCCCTCGGTCAGGGCTTCAGATGCGGGTTTCTCGGACTCCTCCATCTTGAGATTGTCCAGGAGCGCCTTGAGCGTGAGTTTGACCAGTCCATCATCATGACTTCACCGAGTGTTCAATACAGGTTTTATCTTACCGATGGAAGCATTGTTACGATAGACAACCCCACATATTACCCTGACCCCACAGAAATAGAAAAAGGCGAAGAGCCCTTTATACGGGCAAGTATCATGATACCCGAGCGTTACGTGGGGGTGGTGATGAAGCTCTGCATGGAGCGGCGCGGGGTGAATTCGCGTCTGAACTATCCCACAACAGGGAGGGTTGAGATCGCCTTCGATATGCCCCTTGCAGAGGTAATCTTTGATTTTTACGATAAATTAAAGAGTATTACCCAGGGATACGGTTCCTTTGATTATGAGATTATTGACTACAGAGAGAGCGACCTTGTGAAACTCGATATCCTTGTAAATGGTGAAAAGGTTGATGCGCTGTCCATGATCATTCATCGTGAACGCTCAAGGGAACGCGCAGTTAAAGCATGTGACAGCCTCAGGGAAGAAATACCGAGGCAGCAGTTTAAAATAGCGATTCAGGGCGCCATCGGAGGGAAAATTATCTCCCGCTCAACCATTACGCCATTCCGGAAGGATGTAACCGCCAAATGCTACGGCGGGGATATTTCAAGAAAGAGAAAACTCCTCGAAAAACAGAAAAAGGGAAAGAAACGGATGAGGGTGGTAGGCTCGGTAGAAATCCCCCAGAGCGCCTTCATGGCGGTACTGAAAACCGATACAGAGTGAAGCACCCGGGCCTCTATGTTCACATCCCTTTTTGCAAAACCAAATGTCCTTATTGCGATTTCTACTCTATAACAGACCTTTCTTTGATGGATTCATGGCTTGAGGCCTTTCAGAAGGAGGCGGCCCTGTATAAGGGAGAATTCAGCGCCTTTGATTCCCTCTATCTCGGGGGCGGGACGCCATCCCTTCTCAGCAGCCGGCAAATGGAAACTCTCATGAATACCCTCCTGACACATTTTACATTTACTCACAATACAGAAATTACCATCGAGGTAAACCCGGATGATATTATGACAGACAAACTGGCGTTCCTGCAATCTCTCGGGGTAAACAGGATAAGTATTGGCGTCCAGTCCTTTAATGATGAGGAACTCCTTTTTCTGAAAAGGAGGCATACTGCGTCTGTTGCGGAAAAAGCTATTGATCTTGTCAGATCGTCCGGTCTTAAAAATTATGGCATTGATCTCATGTACGGGCTGCCGGACCAGTCAGAGGATACATGGACTAAAACCCTGGAGCGTGCATTAACCTTTGAGCCGGCCCATCTTTCCTGCTATCAGTTCACCCTTGAAGAGAGAACCCCTTACGGGCAATTAAAGGCAGAAGGGAAACTCCGCCTCGCAGGTGAATGCGAAGAAAGAAAATTTTTTCTGTTAACATCAATTTATTTGAAATCAAAAGGTTTTATCCATTATGAAATATCCAATTTCGCTAAAACTCGGAAATATGAATCGCGCCATAACAAAAAATACTGGCAGCACATGCCCTGTCTTGGGCTTGGCCCTGCCGCCCATTCTTTCAAAGATGGTAGTCGCTGGTGGAATCACAGGTCTGTGGAAAGATATTGCGAGGCACTCTCCAGAGGAGAAAAACCCGTTGATGGTTTCGAAACGCTCTCAACCGAACAATTATGGCTGGAACGTCTTTTCCTTGGTTTCAGAACAAACCGGGGCGTTGCCACAGGAGATGTAAGCGGCAAGCCTTCGCTTGACGAAACCCTTTCGCGCCTGAAACAATCCCGCCTTGTGACGATTCGCAACAATAGAGTAATCCCCACCCGAAAAGGTTACCTCATAGCGGACCATCTCCCGCTGATGTTTTGTGATTGACGGAACGGAATTTAGAATATTTTCCACTGCCGGACACATGGCAGTCGGGTGTGTTATATAGTGTATAATAAAAATACTGAGGAAATGAATGTCATACAAATTGGATTCGTTGATGAGACAAAAAGTATGAGAGGATAATCTATTGGAAAATACATCACTGCCATCGCAGACCCTCATACTCCCGGAAAACTTTGACTTCAGCGAAGACTTCAGGTATGCCTTCGATCTGATGCACAGTGATGCCCGGTGTATCTTTGTTACCGGCAGGGCTGGCTGCGGTAAATCAACGCTTCTCACATATTTTGTACAAAAAACCCTCAAAAAGGTCGCACTGCTTGCTTCAACAGGTGTTGCGGCGCTCCGGATCAGAGGACAGACAATTCATTCTTTTTTCGGTTTCCCCCCCAGACTCATCACCAGCGATGACATCAGGACTACGTATAAACGTGATTTATGCAAGTCTCTCGATGCTATTGTAATCGACGAAATATCCATGGTAAGGGCCGATCTCATGGACGGAATCGATTGGTTTCTCAGAAAAAACCGTGCAGAGAAAAACAAGCCCTTCGGCGGGGTCCAGATGATATTTTTCGGTGACATGTATCAGTTGCCCCCTGTTATATCGAACAAAGAAGAAGGCCAGTATCTTGCTTTGTCTTATGCGAGCCCGTATTTCTTCGATGCGCACGCATTTTCTCAGGTTCATATGGAAACCGTTGAACTCACAAAGGTATACCGGCAAAAAGACCGCAATTTTATAAACATTCTCAATGCCATCAGAGAAAACAATATTGATTATGACATGGTGGAAGAAATAAACTTAAGGCATGCTCCCTACGCTACAGATGATCCCCATTGCATAACCCTGACTACTACCAATGCCCGTGCCCTTGCAATAAATCAAGCAAAACTGGCAGAATTGAAAGAACCGAAATTCACCTTTTACGGCATTGCAGAAGGAGAGTATTTCAACAACAGTCAGCGTGAATGCCCCACTGATCCGGTTCTCACTCTAAAAGAAGGTGCTCAGGTTATCTTTGTAAGAAACGACACTAAAAAACGATGGGTAAACGGCGACATCGGCACGATAGTTAAAATGGACAACACCATGATTCAGGTAGAAATCATACGCGAAGATCAGACAAAAACCTACCCGGTAGAGATGGAGACATGGGAGATGATCCGCTACGTATTCGATTCTGAAACGGAGAATATCAAAGCGGAGGTTATAGGGACATTCACTCAATACCCTTTGAAACTCGCATGGGCAATTACCATCCACAAAGGGCAGGGGGCGACCTTTGACAAGGTTCATATAGACCTTGGCCGGAGAACATTTGCCCATGGCCAGGCATATGTGGCGCTGAGCCGGTGCAGGTCTTTGGATGGGTTAACCATGGAGAGGCCGTTGAGATTATCCGATATACAGGTTGATGGAAGGGTGGCAGCGTTTCTCAATAAAACAAATGGTTAAGATGCTTGAGAATTTGAAGACCCTTATTTAGAGCGTTAAACCTTAAGGGACGAAGAATGACTGATGTTCCCCCAAATGCTTCGATATTTGTTCCGGGGATGCATTTCCTTAATAAAAACCGCCATGATTGAGGGATTGCGTATAGCTGCCCGAATCTCATCAGAAAGTTTTAAAAGTGAAATCGTACGAAGCAAAGCGGGACAAGACTTTCCTGCGATTTGAGCAGTTGTATTCAATGTGAATACAATCTCCACAGATAGGTCTTCGGGTACCTCTTTTCCTTTCATTGCGAGTGACCTCTCCCCATGTCTGTCATCTTGAGCAATCCCTCCACCCTCTGTCATTGCGAGGGCTTTAGCCCGTGGCAATCTCAAAGAATGGGATTCCCAGCGTCAGTATTGACTTTCCGGAGATTTCAACAATCGTTAAAAACGTTTTAACGGCTTCCTCCGGCAGGTCCTTAGTGTAATAAAAAGTGAATATTTCAAATTGCTATACGTAATAGCTTGCACCTACAACTCGCGTATAGAGCCTTTTAACTGTGATCATGAATTACGAATAGAAATGTTGGTTTTATAAACAGTGCCCTGGATGCAGAAAACAAGACACAAATGCTTTTTCAAATACCTTTAAAGGCAGTGCTTTAAGCCCTAAAAATTGCCATTTACATGCATAAAACTTCTAATTTCAATAGATCCGCTTGGT
>CAYMTB010000154.1:0-8939 GCA_964393225.1 uncultured Syntrophorhabdaceae bacterium | reverse complement strand
ACTATGAACTGTATTTAAAACCATGTTTATTTTAAAAAAGATAATCACATTTTCAATCCTGCCGCCGGGCATATTTATTGTACTGCTCTTACTGGGGGCAATATTTCTAAAAAAAAGACTGAAACTGCTCATGGTGTCTCTGGCAATCCTGTTGTATATTTTCAGTATTGAACCTACAAAAGATCTGTTTTTACTGCCCCTTGAAAACGCTTTTAAGCCTCCTCCTGTCAGCATAGTAAAAACATACGACGCATATGTGGTACTCGGCGGAGGTGTTTATGACAATGCGCCGGATATTGACGGAAAAGGCATTCCCGGTGAAGATGCACTGGTAAGGATCGTATGTGCATTCAGGCTCTTTCAATTATCCAAAAAACCTATCATTTTTTCAGGAGGGAATATCGGTGAAAGAATCGCTGAATCAGAAGTAGCGAAAAGACTGTTCTTATCTTTGGGGGTTAATGGAAGCTATATATTGCCTGAAGGCAGGAGCATGGATACCTTTGAAAATGCCAGGTATGTTAAAGCATTAGCCGATCAGCACAAGATTACAAAAATAGTCCTCATAACGAACGCCTATCATATGAAAAGGTCAAAAATGCTCTTCGATAAACATTTCAAAGAAGTATTACCCTTCCCCATCGGTTATAAGACTTCAAGAATAAAATATGATGTATTCAGCTATCTGCCGAATGCTGGTAATACAGCCGTTATATCGATTGCAATAAAAGAATATCTGGGTATTATCTTTTATAAAATTACGTTGTGATTATCAGCATCCCGTATCTCCTCGGTTCACAGTTCACGGTCCACAGCCACCCGGTATCAGGTAAATGAACTTAACCTTTCATCATGCAGTTACTTTAGTCAAAAAAATCCACTTGTCTTACCGCATCCATCTGTTATAATGAGATATCATACACGGGAACTTCTGTTGGAATGGTCATGAAATAAACATCAAGGAAAGGGAGAATGATATGTTAGAAAAAACAATCACCAATATTGAAACAAAGATCAAAAAAGCAGGGTCAATAGGGGAAAAGGACAGAACCGATCTTTTAAAACTATTATCTACTTTAAAATCCGAGGTTACAGAGCTTTCCAAAACACATGCGGAACACGCAGAGAGCATCACGGGTTTTGCTCAGGTTTCTGCACATGAGGCAATACGGGAGAAGAGGAATCCACACCTGGTAAAACTGTCACTGGCAGCCCTGGCCACATCAGTAGATGAACTTAAGAGCACCCATCCGGAACTTGTTAATACAGTAAATAAAGTCTCTCAGATATTGGCAAATATGGGCATATAAACTATTGGCCCTGAATAATTGCCAAAAGTTTCTTGATGGTGACTTCGAGGCCCTGCAGTTCCCGTACAAAAGATAACCGTTCGCCTTCTTCGGCGCTCTGAAGATCTAATGTTTGTAATTGTTTATTAAGACTCGACATCTTTTCTATGGCTGTTCCTACAGATGTTGTTTTCACCCCTGTGCTCTTTTTTCTCGTAACTTCTCTTATCTGGTCGCTTTTTAAGTTGCCCTCTTTTACACGGTTAAAAAGGGCAATCATCTTTTCCGGCGTATCCTGTTTTGCTACCTCGGTCAAGATTCTTCTCGAATAGTTGTCGGCACGCCGACTTTCTTCCTTTATTTCGTCAGGCAATTTAACCAGACTCAACATTTCCGTCACTGTAGACCTTGCCTTACCGATAACGGCAGCTAATCGTTCGTGAGTATAGCCATATTCCCACATCATCCTGTTGAGCGCTTCCGCTATCTCTACGGGTTTCAAATCTTCCCTCTGCAGATTTTCAATTAAAGCTATTTCTGCAGGATTTCCACTGGTGAGGATGGCAGGTATTTTCTCCAAACCAGCCATTTTGGCCGCCTTTAAACGACGCTCCCCGGCAACCAGAAAGATATCGCCATCGTTCGTCTTTCGAATTATAACAGGCTGCAATACACCTTTTTCTTTTATAGAAGCACTCAGTTCCGCTAACGTGTCCGGATTAAAATATTTTCTCGGTTGATCCGGGCTCGAAAGGATCATGTTGATGTCTGCAAAATAAAAGTTCCCGTCCTCGTAATTATTGAGGTTTGCAGGGTGGTCTTTCAATCGTTCCTGCAAAGACGATAATTTAGTCCTTTTATCTGTTAATTTATCTTTAAGGTTCGACATAACTTTATAAAATCACTCGTTAACTGCCTGTAGTCTTCTGCACCACTGCTGTCTTTCTTATAGGTAAAAACAGATTCCTGTGCCATATGGGCCTGGTTGAGCGCCTCATTCCTTCTGATAACGGTTTTAAAGATCATCTTTTTGTAAGGATCTAATTGCTGCATTACCCAGCCGTTACTCAATTTATTGCGTGAATCGTATTTCGTGATAAGGATGCGGACATATTTCTGTTTATCCCATATTGCACTGTCTTTAACGTTATCAAGGGTTTCTATCAGGTCTGAGAACCCCTCCAATGCATATCTGCCCACATCGCAGGGAATAATAACAAAATTACAGACATACAGAGCATTTATTGTAAGTGTTCCCAGTGTTGGCCGGCAATCAATTACAATAAAATCAAATTTTCTGTCTATTTTCTGGATTGCCTTGGAGAGAAAAGTTTCCCGGAATAATTCGGGGGTTAATTGCTGCTCTGCCCTGTCGAGCCGGATATGTGACGGGATAACAAAAAGGCCCGGCACCTTTGATTCCATTATAGCATCGTTAATGTTTTTTTTACTTATAAGTATATCGTTAATGGCTATCTTGAAATTCTCCGGCTCTATGCCTAAGCCGATTGTTGAATGTGCCTGGGGGTCAAGGTCTATCAAAAGAACGCTCTTGCCTTTCAGGGCTAACCCGGCAGCAAGATTTATGGAGGTGGTGGTCTTTCCTACCCCGCCCTTCTGGTTAATAACCGAGACGATAATCTTATTTTGCTGAATCAACATTGATAGTTTATTGTATACGAAACATTGTGTTTGGTCAAAATATTTTAAATGGCATCCCCGGCCGTTAGATTACAGAATGCTATTAATTCAGTATATTGAAGTTGGCCGGGATTCTCCGCTTGCATATCGGGCACATGGGTTCTATGAGGGTAAAGGTTTTACCAAAAACATCTACCTCTTTAAAAAAAACGCCCGGTGCATCGCAAAGTTCTTTTTCGTCATAAATCTTCCCGCACTGACAAACGGGAATCTCCTGACGAATCGTATTTCCATGGAACGCCTGATCAGCATATACTGTTATCAAATGTTTTTCTTCGTTTGTCATAATAACAGTATAAGACAGTAATGAGAGTTGCGCAACATGTATTATTTTAAATTGAGGTTGAAGCTTTTAAGCCTGTTTTACGGCCTTCCCCATTCTCCTGAGCGTCTCTTCCTTCCCCAGTACAGAGGCAACCTCAAACGCCCCCGGACTTGCCTTGCGTCCTGTCAAAGAAACTCTGAACGGCCAGAGTACACTCCCCACACTAAGCCCGGACGATTTAATATGGTTTCCGATTACATCCTCAAGGATGGCGGCATTCCATAAATTAGCGGGAATCACATCAAGAATTTTAAGCAGATTTTCAAGGTTTGTCCTTGCTTCTCCGGCAGTCATCTTTTTCCAGATCAGCAGTTCAGGCGCATATTCCGGTTCATCGACAAAAAAGAAATCTACAGCATCAACCACATCGGAGATTTTTTTAATCCGCTCCTGTTCCAGGGCAACAACACCTTCAAGATAATCCCGTCCTACAACCTTTCCGCTCTTCACTATTTCGAAGCTGTCGTTATTGGCAGGCTTTATTAAACCTGCATTGATAAGATGAGGCAAGCAAACCGATACCAGGTCGTCCGGCAGCATGCGCCTGATATAATAACCGTTAAAGTAGTCAAGCTTGTCCGTATCAAAAATTGCTGCACTGGCGCCAATACTCTTCATATCAAAATTTCTCTCCAATTCGTGGAGTGATAGTATTTCATTATCATCCTTCGGGTGCCATCCCAGGAGGACACAAAAATTGACCAGCGCATCCGGGAGATACCCCTTGTCGCGGAATTCCTCTACCATCACGTCTCCATGCCGCTTACTCAGCTTCCCGCCCCCTTTGTTCAAAATTACCGGGTAGTGCACAAATTTGGGCATGTCCCATCCAAAAGCCCGGTACAGGAGAACATTTTTCGGGAATGACGGGATCCACTCGTCTGCCCGCGTAACATGGGTAATCTCCATAAGATAATCGTCAACGACATTGGCAAACTGATAGGTCGGGATGCCGTTTGATTTGACAAGAACATGGTCGTCGAGATGAGATGCATCAAAACGTATTTCCCCCCGTATTTCATCATAAACAACAACATTACCGGCAAGAGGCATTTTCTGCCTTATTACAAAGGCTTCACCGGATTCCATCCTCTCTGTAATTTCCGCATCCGTCAGATTACGGCACCTTCTGTCATACTGGGTCGGTAGTTTTTTAATCCTCTGTTCCTCCCGCATCTCCTTCAACCTTTCCGGTGTACAGAAACATCTGTAAGCGCCATCCTTCTCCAGGAGAATCCCGGTATATTTGTTATACATGTCAACCCGCTCTGTCTGGGTGTAAGGTCCATAATTACCACCCACGTGAGGTCCCTCATCAAATACAATCCCCACCCATCGAAGAATCTCTATGAGACTTGCAACAGCACCTTCCACTTCTCTTTCCTGATCTGTGTCTTCAATACGCAGGATACACTTCCCCCCGGCGCTTTTTGCAATAAGATATGTAAAAAGTGCTGTGCGTAAACTTCCAATATGGAGAAATCCTGTCGGACTTGGTGCAAAACGTACTCTTACAGACATAATTTTATTCCTTTCAGACGTTCGTATTTTTCATCATTATATCAGAATCATCCACCGGGGTCATCTAATATAAAAGAAAGGGGTCGATAGAGGCAAGGGATGGTGGAGGGGAAATTTAGAATTTAGAATTTAGAATTGTGAAAGGCAGGAAAAGCAGAGGGTTAGAGGGCTGGAAGGTTAGAGGTTTAGCTAAACATCTACTCCTCTACACATCTACTCCTCTACACATCTACTCCTCTACACATCTACTCCTCTACACATCTACTCCTCTACACATCCAATCATCTAATCATCCGGAAGGTTAGAGGGGTCAGTGGAAGAATCTGGCAAGACAGCCGTACTTCCAGAACAGGACCAGGGCCGCTATCAGAAGCATAATCAGGATATAGAGGCTCCACGGCTTCTTCTTGTCGGCATAGGGATCGGCGAGCGACCTCTCTGCGCCTTCAGGCAGCTTTGCCACTGCTGTCAGCGATGTGCCGAACTTTATGTTGATCTTTGCGCGGGCATTGACAGCCCACCCGTTCGCATCAAGGATAGGGCCAAGATTGCGTTTTCTGAGCTTGAACCACGCGATGAACATGGATGGGCCCGAAACAAGCAGGATAATGCCTATAATTACAAGGGGCCATTGCCACCATGTCAGACGTAACAGACCTGTTACAATCGAGGCAATCGCTGTTCCGATAAAACCGATTGCAAGACCTATGGCCGCGAATATGCCTGCAAATTTTCCTGTATCAAATGGCTTCTCGGCTGGAGGCTTTCCTGTAGCGGTCTGCACTCCGGCGTGCATTGCCGATGCCGCCATCCTGTCCTCTGATGCCTTTGAGCGTGCAGCAGATATTTTCATCAGTTGTTCGCTGACAAGTTTGCCTGCCTGCTTGTAGGGAGCCCAGAAGGCCTGCCTTATGCTGATGGGATGTTCAATAATCCTTACTATGGCGGCATCCCAATCCTGTCCCTTTCTGTCGTAAAATATACCGTTCCGTCCCGCCATGAGCTGATCGGAATCTCCAGCGGTAAAGGCAGCAGCAATTGTCATCTTTTCGGTCCCGCCGCGGCGGACGCAGCTGCAATAGACAAGATATACACGGCTTAAACTCGCCAGCGTGACATGCGCGCTGATATCATCAACCTTAACGCACAAGTCACAGCTCCTGCCGTCGAGGTAAAGCGTTCCCGCCTGGAACACAGCCTTTTCCTTGTGGCTGTAAAAATCACGGAAGGCAACAAAGTTGTTGACCAGTGTATGCAGATACTTGCAATAACGGACAAGCTTGTCAACGGATGAGATTGCGTCGGCCTCCGGTTTGAATGCCTTGTCTTTTGCTATCAGCTCCTCAATGATTGACTTGTAATTGCCTTCCAGTATTTCCCGGATACGTGCTGTGCCAAGCTTCTCAACTGACGTCTCAGGTTTTTCACCGTACCATGTCCTGTAGGGAACAAAATGGGCTCCCAGGACATTCCATTCATCCTCTGTTATGCTGCTTTTATCACCAAGAAGAGGTTTGACCACATCTTCCCTTAACCGGGTTATTGACTCAACCCATGCCGGATTTATTCCTTCTGCAAGGGGTAATGGTCTGTCAGGTCCTGCAAGGGCAACAGGGAATGATGCAAATGACTCTGTAGACGCAGATAGATCCTGAGGAGCGACCTTTTGATAATCAGCATCGGAGGGGTTGAGTAATTCAGTGGAACGCTTATCAAACGTTGCGAGGCGGCAGCGGGTGAAATAATCGTTCACTTTATCCCTGACCGCATTCAGGGCCTCAAAAGCCCCCTGTGTAGAACTCCCGAGAATAAGGAGGGAGGGATCGTCTTCGATCTTCGCCTGCCATTCGGAGTACGCCTGTACCCCGGTAAAAAACCGTTCAGCCTTATCCTGTGATATCCCGGGATTACCGCTCCGATCTGTCTCGGAGCCAAGGCATTCTATAATATCTGTAATTACTGATTTTACAGCATCGTCATCTGCAGATTCAGCAGGAATAATACCGTCCCCGTTGAATTTCATCTGGGCAAAAATTCTTTCCTCGCTGTCCGTATCTTCAACAGTGATAACACCGGCATGTTCCCTGCCCAGGTTTTTCAGGATCTGATGTATCGATGCGAGAAGACCTTTGCCTTCTTCTGTCTCATCGTTTATTGCAGCAAGCGGTATCCCGTCTTTACCCTTTACCAGAAAGCCGGGGTCTTTAAGAACCGAACCCGCCCATGTAACCGCTTCTATGATCTCAGGGACACGTATATGACCATCATGGTCAGAATCGACAAGTTCAAGCATCCTGCCATCGAACTCCAGGTCTTTAACCGGACAGCTCAGTGCTGCCCAGAGCTTCTGGTCCAGGTCCTGCAGGGAAAGAAGATCAGCTCCTGTTTCAATAGAAACCTGGTCAAAACCGCCTGCCCGGAAAAAACGCCATTTGTACGATGACATACATGAACCCCCACTGTGATGTTGTACTATTGAAAAAAATACCTTTACTTTACCAGCCGGTCATAAAAGCCTTTCTCAAAGGTCGTTACAATCGTCAGGCCGTTATTGAGAGTGATACTGACTACAAGAGGCTGGCCCGTGTCATCATCTTTACCAAGCAGACGGAAAGCCGTTTCCTTTTCTTCCATTACAATAAATCCGTGCTTTTTTAATCTTTCGGCAGCTTCTCTGCTCATTTCTCCCTGAAAAATAAAGGCCTGCCCAGCAAGACGCTGATTGTCTTCATATATGCAGCCCGCCCTATCATTGGGCCCATATCGTTCACCCTGTATATGTCCATTTCCAGGCCGTTTCCCGCCTTACCCACATCATCCGGCATACCGAGAAGAGAAAGCACTTTGGATTTTGTCATGAGGACACTAACCTGGTCAAGGGCGTTTATATCTACTGCCATGGTCGTGCCGGCAAACAGGCAAACCATCATAATTCCAATGATAATGTTAGTCATTTCTTTCATGGACGTATCTCCTTATTATCACTTAAATAGGGTATCAAGCGCATCGAAAAGGCCTGCCGGGTTGACGCTGACACCCACAGAGGTGCTGGATTTCTCGGTAACCATAGTGCCGTCCGGTTTGGTGTAACTTTTCGACGAGGATGAGGTTTCCCACTTTTTTTCAATCGGTTTTGTCTGGGCAGCCCCTGCCGCAGCCCCGGCAACGATACCGGCTTTTAACATGTCTTTTGCTGTAAGCCCCGTATCTGAAGGCGGAGGTTGCGAATCAACAGCGGCGGGAGGGTACCCTCCCGCACCGGGGGGACCCGGCGGAGGACCATAAAGCGGAACAAGGCTTATCTTTACTGCTGGAGGTATAAGAATATATGCCTCTCCTGACTCTTCCTGCCTGGAGATGGAATTATAGCCGCTATTGACTGCCATTCTGGTATCCTTGAAAAAAAGTCCTGAATTAACCCCTGATTGAACCGCCTTCATGAGCACTTTGTCAGACTGGTACTGCTTTCTGATTACCACGTCCTCCTGGCGGTAGTTCTCCTTGACAAGCGTCAAGATGTGGTCGCGTGTCCGCTCAAGAGAAACAGTGCCGGGCGTTTGCCCAGCAAACTGCCCATCCGCATAAATCTTTGCGCCCATAGGGTTGGTTGACACTGGAATGTCCTGTCTGAGGATCGGGGTTTCGCAGCCGAATCCAAGAAGGGCAATAATTGCCGTAATAATAAAAAGCTTTCTGTTCATTATCATTATCCTCCAAAAAAACTTTCAGTGAGCTGTATTTTACATCTTCCGCAGAATGGTAAAAATAAGCATATTCCTGTCTGCAGCCCTCCTGTACTCGATGTTCCCTACCCCTTTCTTCATCATCTTTGTTGATGGAACCTGTCCAGGCTTCGCAAAATCTCCAGCTTCCGGGAAAGAACTTGCAATGAGCATGTTGAAAGGGGCACCTGTGTCTGTAATACGTATGATAATCGCCCCGCTGTCATGAACGCTGCAGGATATTGTAATTTCGCTTTCTCCGTCACAACATGCAAATCGTACGATATTCCCGAGAGCCTCTTCAACGGCAAGATCGATTTGGCGTATCTTTTCATCATCAAAACCGGCTTCCCATGCGTGTTTAGAGACAAACTCAACAAG
>CAYMTB010000153.1:0-8960 GCA_964393225.1 uncultured Syntrophorhabdaceae bacterium | reverse complement strand
ACCCCAGAGGATTATGTTCTTTCAAGGTTTCAGAAAGAGGATGCAGAGACGCTACATGAATCCATCGATAGCGTGGTGGAAGCGCTCCATGTATTTATATATGAAGGAAAAGAAAAGGCGATGAGTATGTATAACAGGCAATAATCGCTAAGCTTTTGGCAGTTAGCACTTAGCTTTTAGCAAAAGCAATATCTGACCCCTAATGGCTAAAAGCTAATAGATATTTCCCGAATCGGAGTATTTGATTCTCGCCTCTTTTATAATCCTTGTTGAAGCGAGTTTTGTGATGACCGTGATATCCTCGAGGGGCAGGTAATGCGGGATCGAGGCATCAAAAAGCATTTTTAAAACAGGGGCGAACTCTTCACCCCCTTCCCACAGAATAAAAGTAATAGGAACTTTAGGAAATGCATAAAAGGTGAAGGATGCATCGCCGTAATCTTCTTGTACCCCGCCAAGCCCCAGACCTGCTTCAAGGAAGGCATGCCCGTTAAACCCAAAGGCAGACAAAAGCGGTTTTGCAGCTCTTTTCTCAAAAACAGGCTGATAGCCCCTCAATCCCGGTATGTCTTCGCAGGTTATCTTTTCGCCACTCAGGGGTTCGCCGGACGAGGCATTCATATAGTGGAGAATTATAATCTTTGTTACAAGCGTAATATTGATATTCTTTGAACTTCTGAATGAGAAGTCCGGGATATCAATGTTTATAATCTCATCGAAAAATGGCACCGAAACGTTATATGCGTTTTGATTGTTTTTGTATGACAGTCCGGCTTTTATGAATTTTTCTTCATAATCTGAGCTTAACAGTTCTTTACAGGCAATATCGAATACCTTTTTATAAATTTTTTGCTTTTCGGGAATCAGTTTTATTCTCCCAGAATGTCTCTTATTTCCTGAATTTTCTTTATATAGTCTTTACTGTGAAAAATTTCCGTACCCATTACCAGTATATCTGCACCTGCATCTACAACCTTTTTTGCGTTTGAGGCTTTAATTCCGCCATCTATCTGAAGGTCAACATGTCTGCCCGTTTCTTCTATCATTATTTTTGCCTTTCTGATCTTTTCGTCCATTGCGGGAATATATGACTGGCCGCCAAAACCAGGGTTTACCGTCATGATTAAAAGGAGATCAGCCTCCTTTATCGCATATTCGATGCTGCTGAGCGGAGTGGCAGGATTTAGCGTTATCCCTGCCTTTTTATTGCTCGATTTTATTATATCTATGGTTCTCAGAATATGGTTATCTGTCTCCACATGAACAGTCACAATATCGGCCCCTGCTTTGATGAAATCTTCAACGAACATGGCAGGGTTCTCTATCATGAGGTGAACATCGAGCATTTTCGAAGTAATTTTCCGGATATGCTCAACAAAAATGGGACCGATGGTGATATTTGGAACAAAATGTCCGTCCATGACATCGATATGGATTAGATCTGCTCCTGCCTTTTCTACAGCTTTGATCTCTTTTTCAAGTGTTAAAAAGTTACATGACAGAATTGAAGGGGCTATTTTTGTTTTGTTCATTTTATCCTCCGGATAAGACCTTTATTTCTATTTCACCATCATTTTTGAATATCATTTTTGGTGGTACTGATGTTGTTATGGTCATTTTTGCTGAATTCTGCTCCTCTAATGTATAACTAATCTTGTGTTTTATGTTTTTGCCGGCCATTTCTTCAGCTAAATCACGGGGTGTCATGTCTTTATAGTCAGGCATTAAAAAATACCGGTCCTCTTCGACTCCAACGAAGAGTGTGACGCCTTTTCCCTTAAGAACATCCTCTCCGCCTTTTGGTATCTGTGCGATAACCTTTCCTGCTTTCGGATGAGGGGCATATATCGTCTTTTCTATTTCGATATTCTTTTCCTTCAAAATGCCCTCAGCATCTGCAAGGGATCTGCCTTCAAGGATCGGGATTGGTATAAGTTCGGGACCTTCCGAGACGATGACCATCACTGTCCTTCCCAGTCTGGTGGAAATATTCGCTTCAGGTCTCTGAACCGTAATATGATTAAGCGGAACATCATTTCGCCTTTCATATCTCGATATGCTCAATGATAATCCCTTGTTTTCCACTAAGCGCTTTGCCTCTTCAACAGTTTTTCCTCTGATATCCGGGCATATTACATTGATCTGCCTTTTCAGTAAGATATTAATGGTGAGATACGCGGAAAAGGAGAAGGCAAATATGAATATCGCTATGTATAGAAAGGCCTTAAACCAGTTCATATCTTTTTTAATCTTGCGATGAAAAATCCATCCATCTCTGTTTCATAAGGGAGAGATAAAAAATATTCTTTATTAAACAGGAAAGGGAGTGGATTTTCAAGCACAAACGCTCTTTTGTCTTTAAACCTTTCTATTACCCTGAGGGTCTCTTCCGGCTCAAATGAACAGACGCTATATACCATATGTCCATTGGTTTTCAGATTATCCCATAGCGAGTCAAGCAATTCGAGCTGATAATTACCAAAATCAATAATATCTTTCTCGTTTCGGCGCCATTTTATTTCGGGGTGCTTTCTTATAATGCCAAGCGACGAACATGGGGCATCAACGAGAATAATATCAATACTTTCTTTTTTAAAAGGATTGCGGAGAGCGTCTCCCAGCAGGCGATCAGTGTCTCTGCCTATGGATTGCAGCCTTTTTATTTCGTTATCCATAGCGAAAACAAAGGTATCGCGTGAGCGTTCCTGTATATGCATTGTTTTTGTGCCTAATCCTGCACATGCGTCTAAAATTATATCTCCCTTTTCAGGCTGAATTGACAGACCTACAAGTTGGGATGCCTCATCCTGAATATTGATAAAACCTTTTTTAAAAAGTGTAGTTTTAAATACCGGCATGAGCTTGTCTACATAAAGGGCATATTCCGAATAAGGACCTTTTCTTGTTTTGATTCCTTTGCCCTCAAGCTCTTTTGCCGCTTTGTCCCTGCTCATCCGATTGATGTCTACCCTTATGGAGAATTCAGGCGTCTTATTCAGAAACTCGAAAAGTCTTACTGTGTTTTCCTTTCCGTACCGTTCAAGCCATCTTTTTGTGAGCCATTCTGGGAAAGAATAAGCTATTGATAAATTTTGAATTGTCCCGCCTTCGGCAGGATTAAAACTTGTGAATTTTGAATTTTGAATTTGAAAAAAAGCAGCTTGTTCACGGATAAATTTTCGTAAGACGGCATTGATAAAACCAGCCACGTAAGTTCCATATTCCTTCTTGGCATAGTCGACAGTTTCGTTGACGATGTGATAGTCTCCTTTTTTCATAAAAGAAATCTGGTAGATGCTTGCCCAGAGAAGATATCTGATCTCCTGCTTCACATTTTTTTTGACGAGCCGGGATATTACCCAATCGAGGAACCCCTTCCAGCGTATTACACCGGAAGATATTTCATAAATTAATGATTTTTGAGCATCAGAAAGAGTGTAGCGTAAAAAAAAACTATTAATGACTTCGTCGAGAAAGAAGCCTTCTTCGACCTTCTTAATTATCTGGATTGTCAGCGATCTTAGGGTGGATCCGAAACTATCTTCTATAAGCCATCTCCTCCAATCTTTTTATTCTTTCTTCCATCGGAGGGTGGGTGCTGAAAAGGGCAAGGACACCTTTTGCAGTAAATGGATTAACAATGAAAAGCGGTGCAGTTGAAGGATTTGCATCGTTCATAGGGGTGAGTGCTATTCCGGCACTTAATTTTTTCAATGCACCCGACAAGTGCAAAGGATTCCCCGAAAGCCTTGCTCCCCCTTCATCTGCAAGATATTCCCTGGACCTGGAAATAGCGAGTTGTATTAGCATTGCTGCGAAGGCGGCAATAATTGAGAAGATAATGACACTAAATATATTGCCTCCGCCATCTTCATCATCGCTGCTGCCTCCGCCAAAGAAAGCTGCAAATCTTGCCCAGTTGGCAATCATGGTAATAGCCCCGGCAAGCGTTGCTGCAACCGTCTGGATGAGAATATCCCTGTGTTTTATGTGGGACATTTCATGGGCGATCACGCCTTCAAGCTCATCCCTGTTTAATATGCGCAGGATCCCGGTTGTTACGGCAACCACGCCATTCGATGGGTTTCTCCCTGTTGCGAAAGCATTCGGGCTATCATTTTCTATTATGTAAACTCTCGGCATTGGAATGGATGCCTTCTGGGAAAGATTATAGACGATACTGAAAAGCAGTGGTGCTTCCTTCTCTGAGACTGGTTTTGCGCTGTACATGGCAAGGACGATTTTGTCACAGAACCAATAGCTTACAAAATTCATTATCAGGGCAATCATAAAGGCTATATAAGCTCCTGTTTGACCGCCTATCAAGCTTCCCAGGGTAACAAGAATAATTGTTAAAAAAACCATCATAAAAAACGTTTTTGCCTGATTCATACAAACCCCCGGATGAATTTGGTATTAAATTATACACATTTACACGTTTTGTCAAGGCAGGGGAGGGGAGGTCGATTTCAAGCATTGACTCTCAATTGAGAACAGTGTACTATAAACGAAAAATAACTCAGAGGGTTTTGAATGGAATGGATCAAGTATATCGTTGATTTTGTAATCCATATTGATGTCCATCTCGGTGAGATTATTAAAAATTATGGTCTTTGGACCTACCTTATCCTGTTTCTTATTATTTTCTGTGAAACAGGGCTTGTGATAACGCCGATTCTTCCGGGAGATTCCTTGCTATTTGCTGCAGGCACCTTCGCTGCCCTTGGTACATTAGATGTCATTTGGTTGTTTGTGCTCCTTTCCGTAGCTGCCGTTGCGGGCGATACTGTCAATTACTGGATAGGAAACCTTGTTGGGCCGAATGTCTTTGAGAAAGAAAAAATCCCATTGTTAAACAAAGAGCACCTCCAGCGTACACATCAGTTTTATGAAAAATACGGTGGAAAAACGATTATCATCGCACGATTTGTTCCCATCATCCGGACCTTTGCGCCATTCGTAGCCGGAATAGGGACAATGACCTACTGGAAGTTCATCAGTTATAATGTAATAGGCGGTGTTGCCTGGGTAGCTATTTGCATGTTTGCCGGTTATTATTTTGGCAATTTGACTTTTGTAAAAAAGAACTTTTCCCTTGTTATTCTTGCAATTGTTATTATTTCAATTTTGCCAGGTGTTATTGAATTTCTGCGGCATAAATACAGAAAAAATGATTGACCGCATTCGTTTTTTCCAAATTTTCGCATTGTTCATTGCGTTCTTTGGGTATTATTATCCTTATCATGTATATGCTAATGACAAAGCTGTAACCTTTTACGGAGATGACGAGAAGAAGCTATGCAGTTTTAAGGTTGAACTTGCGTCTACACCCTGGGAACAAGAGAAGGGCCTTATGTTCAGAAAGTCGCTAGGTAAAAATACCGGGATGCTTTTTGTTTATAATGGTAACGAAATAAGGTTTTTCTGGATGAAAAACACATTTATCCCCCTCGATATTGTCTTTATAGATTCAAAATTTATTGTCGCAGATATTTACCGTTCTGCAAAACCACACGACGAAACCACTATTGCTTCAAAAGCCCCGGCTAGATATGTTCTTGAAATCAATGAAGGGACAACGGACCGCTGTAATCTGAAGGTTGGTGCCAAAGTTGGCTTTACGGGTTTTTAATCCCTTTAATTATAGATCTCTTTCGAGATAATACTAAACTTCCCTGTCATTGCAAACGAAAAGCATTAACCTCTATTTTATATCTTTCTGCATTGGAATTCTGATCTCAAGCTGAGCCTTAAACCTCATATATGATTTGGTATTAGGCGGTTGGAGATATTATCAACATGTTTTGTGAAAAACTTGTTAAAAAGCTGTAGACATCCATTTCCATATCGATGATATTATAAGGGTTATATTATTATGACTCTATGTTGAGCAGTCAAAAAAACCTAATAGAAACAATGATATTTTCAATTGATTCGTCCATGTTTCATTGCGGGCGAATAGAAAAGTGTAATAAAGAAGTTCAACCTTATCAGGTAGTTATAGTGTATACATTTTTGACACCTTCCAGAGGGCTTTATAATGGGCTTTCCTGGAGTGTTCTTTTCCGTCTTAGTTTTAATTGTTGCGTGATCGACTTCATTAGACTTGACAATACATGAAAATTTTCATATCCTTATAGGCTCAAGGGCCGTTAACTCAGGTTGGTAGAGTATCTGCCTTTTAAGCAGAGAGTCGCAAGTTCAAGTCTTGCACGGCCCAAAATGTCCCCATCGTCTAGAGGCCTAGGACACTGGCCTTTCACGCCGGCAACCGGAGTTCGAATCTCCGTGGGGACGCCACTAATGATATTAAGGACTTAGGAAGAAATTCTAAGTCCTTTTTTATTGCAATAATTGAGTATTCCTAACATTAAAACGCTCTTCCTGAGTTCCCATATTTAAGCGTATAGCGTGTTTTAACGAAACCCTATATTTCCATGATATTTATCCAACCTGAGGCATTGTAGAGGGTAGGTGATAGAAGCAAAAACCCCGCCGATTAAAGCGGGGCCTTGCTAATGTTCCGACATCTTTTGAAAACCTTTTTATGCTTTATCTACTTTGAAGATATACCTTATAGCATTGTTCATTTCCTTCTTTTCTAAATCTGTCCCATCGCTCATACATGGATCGAGGTAATGAACAATCAGGCCCTTTCCTGAGACGCTTACAAGTGCTCTCCCGATTTGACCCATACGCTATTTCTACTCCTCGTCTACATGCATCATAGTCTAATTTACTTTGCGACTCCTTAAGCTCCTTTCTCACTTTTTCTGCCTGCTCTGCTTTTCTAACCGCTTCCCTGTTTTTAGGCAGAAATATAACGAGATAATAGAATACTGAGAAGGTTATTACACAAAGGCAAATTATAATAACTGCCCGAAGGGTCTTGTCCATGATTACCACCTCTAATATGTACTATTTACGCACATACAATTACCTTTCCCCTTTGCATACTATTTAATAAAGGGCTTCCGATATACCTTCTGGTATGATTGGTTTCAATTCTAAAGGTGCCGAAGTCGAACCTATGCGTTTTCCTGTAGTGCTGTAAAGGGTGACGGAAACCATGCCGGATTCTTTTGTGTTGCAATTGTATACTTCAAGTTGGAGTACATAGTCTAAATCTCCATAGTATTTATATATCCTACGCTCTATTGCTTCTTTTATTAGCTCTTCTTTCCCTTTATCAGAGTAAACTTTTTTACTCCATACTTTTTTGCTTTCCTTGTCACCAGAAGTAATACTTTCCTTATCGTAGTACAATGTATTACCTAATACGTCTTTGCCATAATGCACCCATTCTGCTCCGTTGGCTGTTGTGTAACCAACCATAAGCAAACAAACGATTGAGACTGTTAATAGAAAGTGTTTCATATTTCCCCTTATATTTCCATTGTACCAAAACAGTGAATAAAGTACACCAAGACTTTTTTAGGCTTAATCCTATAAAACGGGGTCTAAAATAGCCTCTAAATGTTATATTATTCGTATGTTTTACTATTTTTTTGGGGCAGCAGGGAAACATTGCTTCCACCTTGTATATTGACAGCATGGTAGTTATTGGTAATAATCCTGGAAAACTAAGATACAACGGGGAGGGTGAATCTGTAGTGCACCTGATGTATGAAAGCATGTGTTGTAGATTAGATCCCCCCTCCAATGTTTTGCTCTATAATTCGTACGGTATCGTAAACCTCCTCAGAAAAGGAAGAGTTTGTATGTGCAAGGTTGATTCGAGCATGGCGCGTATCTGGAACAACCGCTTTTAGGAGGTAATTATATGTCAGAATTTATACTCGGTGTAGACATAGCAAAAAAGAAGTACGATGTGACTCTCTTTGTGAACGGGAAGTTCAAACATAAGGTTTTGAAGAACAACCGGGAAGGTTTTGAAGAATTGTCCGTGTGGCTCAAAAGACAGGGAGCTGACCACGTCCATGCGTGTATGGAAGCATCGAGCATGTATGGAGATGAACTGGCCGCTTGGCTCTATGATCAAGGACACACGGTGAGCATCGTCAATCCGGCCAGGATCAAAGGATTTGCGCAGAGTGAGCTTCTCCGGACAAAAAATGACAAAGTTGATGCCGGTCTCATAGCTCGGTTCTGTCAGGCCATGCATCCCGAACCATGGACGCCGGTTCCGCCTGAGATGAAAAGGTTACAGGCGCTGGCAAGAAAAATAGACGCATTGATCAGCATCAGAACCCAAGAGATGAACCGCATCGATGTTTCCCATGAGAGCATCAGATCATCGGTAAGGGACCACATCGCTTACCTGGATAAAGAGATCGGGAATCTCAAGAACCAGGCTGCCATATATATAACAAACGATCCAAACCTCAAAACGAAGGGGGATCTCCTCAAATCAATTCCGGGAATAGGCGATGCAACCATTGCCGCTGTCCTTGCAGAACTACCTATGTTTGAAAAGTGTGACCGCGTTCAAAAGATAGTGGCATTTATAGGGCTCGCTCCCAGGGAAATGATTTCTGGAAGCTCAATAAAAGGCAAACCGAGGATCTGCAAGACGGGTAATAGCCGAATGCGAAAAGCGTTGTACATGCCCGCTCTGGTATCAATCCAATACAACCCGGTTATCTGTGCCATGTATAAACGTCTGAAGGAGAACGGGAAAAATGGCAAGGTCATCGTATGTGCTATTATGCGGAAGCTTGTCCACATCATCTTCGGCATCCTCAAATCGGGGAAGCCTTTTGACCCAAACTTTAAACCAAATTGTGCTTTACATGGAAAACGGTATCTACAATTTTACGCCATGACCTTTTTACTTTGATCGTGAATTACGAATAGAAATATTGGGTTTATGAACAGCGCCCTGGATGCAGAAAACAAGACACCAATGCTTTTTCAAATACCTTTAAAGGCAGTGCTTTAAGCTCTAAAAATTGCCATTTACATGCATAAAACTTCTAATTTCAATAGATCCGCTTGGT
>CAYMTB010000152.1:0-9039 GCA_964393225.1 uncultured Syntrophorhabdaceae bacterium | reverse complement strand
CCTTTTTCATTAAGGATTTTCTCAGTTTCGCTGCCGTGGACATTCAAATCAGTATTGACAAGTTCTACATCAAGGTCATGCAGTAAACCTGCAAGACCCCATTTTTCTTTATCTCTGCCTAATCTGTGCGCCAGCGCCCTCATCACCGCCTCTGAGGCATAACAGTGGTTCAACATCCTTTCATTTTTTACATATTTATTGAGTAACTCAACTGCCTCATCTCTCGTTATAGTCATAGTCTATCCCTCCGCATTTTCATCCGTTGTCATTATAAGCTTTAAATTTAATGGCTTTCAAGAAGCGTACGCATTATGGCAGAAACAATCTCCTTTCGTTCCGCCATAATGGCCTTGATCTGCTTCTCCTTGCCCGTAACCGCGCTGCCCAGGGCGCTCCCGTCCATGTCAAGCATACAACATAGGAGTCTGGGACTATGCTGTTGCAGAAGATGTTCAATATGCCGGTAAAAACGCTCTGCGCCATCGCTGGAAACAAGGAGCAGTCGGGAAACCCTGTCGCCCACCGGGAGGCCTTTCGCTTCCCGAAGGTGATCGATTCCCCTACTCTCCTTTGCAAGTTTGCCAGTGATTACCTCCAGCCCGCATTGAACTTTACCGTTCAGATTGGTCATTTGAAGCAGCCTTTTCAGGGTATCATTCATTGCGATCACAGGAACAGAAAGAGTACCACCGGACCAGAGCTGAACAGTGCGAGCCATCAGCATACAGCGGATGGTTTCCGCGGTACCGTCAGCCTCCAACTCTCTGGGCAGCTTAATATCTGAAAGATTCATTTCACTATTATGTTCAGTTCTGCTTGTTATAAACCCGGATTTATCATTAATGTATATTGCGGCATGAAATACCCCCATGGATAACTGAAGGTTGGCGGATCGGAGGTTTGGCTAACAGTCTAAACACCTAAACCCTCCTGCATTAACCATATCACGTACCGGTGACATACCGTTGTCACCGGTAAGAAATTATTTTTATGATTTGTTTGCTAATGGCTGGGATTATTTCTCGATTATCCAGGAATCGAGCATTGTTTTTACTGCATCATAATATTTGCCGTACTGTTCAATGGGTGCTGAATATATAAAGGCATAGAAGATATCTCCGCTGGCCCTTGGAAGAACAATAACCCACTGTTTACTGTTTTTGCCGTTGTAGGTATATTCGGCCAGGAATTGCAGCCCTGCAAGCTTTAAATCGTTTCTGCTGTATATATAAGGTTCTGCTGGAAAAACCTTTGCCTTCTTTGTTATCTTCAATTGATCCTGAAAATCCTCTATAACAGCACTGGTGCTCTGGTATTTCCCACCTTTGACTTTTGTTGACAACAGGTTCTGTATACCTATTATCGGGACATATTTGTCTACCCCCTCTTTCCCGCTGAACAACAACATATATGCAGCTTGCTTGCTGTAAATCCAGTCGGCAGGATATTGAATGGAGTATCCAAAACCTTTTTCCTGAAATATTTTTACCCCGTTTGCTGCCTTTGCCGCATCATTAAATAAGGCGGGTTGAATAAAAACAAAAGCAGCTAAAATGATGATAAAAAATAACATATTACATATCTTTTTCATATGAGTGCCCCCTTAAGGTTTTTCAACTTGATATGTACTGTGCTTAATGGTTACGGGTTAACCGGCACCCAGACTTTATGAGCAGGCACCCATTGTCCGTTTACCCATTGTCCGGGAACTTCCATCCAATGACCGGGCGGCGGCTGGGTCGTATCCGGAGAGGCATAGGCAGCTTTCTGTTGCTGAGCCTGATCTGCTTTTTTCTGTTTTTGATAATCCATTTCATGACCCACAATAGCGCCTGCAAGGGCGCCTCCTGCTACACCGATGAGGGTTCCGGCAGTATTGCCTCCAATAACCTGACCGGCTATTGCGCCAAGACCTGCCCCGACAGCAGCACCTTTGGTAGTATCGCTCATGCCTCCGATCGATTCACAAGACATGAATGCGAATGGCAATACAATAATCATGGTAAATATAGTTAACTTTTTCATGGATTATTACCTCCTTGTATATACATTTTTTTGCAATTCATTCTGTACATAATTATGACCTAATATTGTCTACAAGTAAATAGCTAAACCAAGGATCGGCCTCTATTTATGATATTTCTCATGTACATAGGCCATAGCCTCATCCATTGCTTTTGCCGTTAAATCCAGGTCTTCTTCGGTGTGCCTGTGACTGATATATGCATGATGATGGGGGGTAAAAAAGAAGCCTCTGCGGATAAGCTGGGTGTAGAAATCATCCCGTCTGTCTTTCTGGGTATTTGCTTCATCCTTCTTGAAGGTCACAAAAAACATTGGTGCAACACCGCTTAACTCGGCCCCGACGTCATATTTGTCAATGATATCCTGGATCTTTTTCATAAGACGGGCGCCTTTTTCCCATATGCCTTCAATAACATTGTCGCGTTCAAGGATTTCAATGGTTTTCAGGGCGGCGATATAACCGTCACTGTTCGGGAAGAAGGTTGAAGAGATAAAAAGCTTGGATGCTGCTGCCATCATAACGTCAGCTTTTCCGGTTACAACGCTTATTGCATATCCATTGGCCATTCCTTTCCCGAGAACCGTCAAATCGGGGGTAACTCCATATAGTTCCTGCGCCCCACCCATTCTGAGTCTGAAACATGTTCGGACTTCATCAAAGACCAGAACTGCGCCATATTTATTGGCTAATTCCCGGACACCTTCAAGAAAACCGGGCATTGGTTCCTGCATCTTCTGATGGTTATGATGTCCGAAAGGTGTCATAATGATGGCAGCGGTCTGATTGCCGTATTTCACCATCAAGTCCTCGAGCTGAGCAAGATTATTGTACTGAAATTCATATACATCCTCGTAGAACTTTTCAGGAATGCCGCCTTTCATCTCAACACACCAGTCATGCCAGCCGTGGTAGCCGCAGCGCATAACCTTGGTTCGATTCGTGTATGCCCTCGCAATGCGGATAGCTGCTGAAGTGGCATCTGAACCGGTCTTTAAAAAGATGCTCAATTCTGCACTTGGAATAATTTTGTTGAGTTTTTTCGCAAGCTCATTCTGATAGGGCTGTGTCAGCGAGAAGCAAAAACCTTTGTCTTTTATCTGTCTTATAACAGCGTCGTCTACTTCTTCTTCTCTGTAACCCAGGATAATCGGCCCATAGCCGCAGAGGAAGTCGATAAATTCATTTCCATCAACATCGGTCAGTCTGCAGCCTTTGCCGTATTCAAGAAAAATCGGATACTCTCCCATGATGAAATCACCGGGTTTTCTGGCACCCAGGACTCCACCTGGAACTAATGTTTTTGCTTCCTCAAAAAGTTCCTGACTTTTCGTTATGATCAGTTTGTTAACTTCTTTCATGGATATCCTCCTTTGTCTTTGGTTGAGTGGGTTGAGCAGGTTAAGTCGTTGAGTGGGGTTTTCCTTACTCAACTTACTCGACTTACTCAACCATTCACTGCATCATTTAAGTGCAAGCATAGATTTTACTGTTTCCGTTTGATGGATCCTGGCACCCCTTTGAAGTAATGCAGCAAGGAATTTATCCGGATCGATGCAGCCTTCAGGGGCTACAACACCTTTTACCGTAACTTCGCCGGCATCCATCATAATAGCGGCTATCGAGGCGGGAAGTCCTGTTCCCGGCGCCATCCTGCCTACTATATCGGCTGTATAGGTCACCTGTTTTCCTTTTCTCTCCCCCTTTACGATCACTTTTAGACCGGAAGCAGCAGGTCCGTTATCCCTACCTTTGGGAATTGTCTCCCATTGTTTTAGAGTCAGATCATAGGGCACCACTTTTTTACCCTTAACCTCCATTGGTTCCGTACTGAGAAAACCTGTCTCTTTCTGTTCTTTTATCAGTTCGTCCACCCATGCCGGGATTAGCGCGCCTTTGATAACTACCTTTTTTACCCCCTCGATGTAGCGGGGTATTGTGATTGGCTGAGGATGACCCACATAACGGACAACACATGTGCCGAGAGGTTCAAGGAATTGAGCCGTCTCCTCACCGGTGCCGCCCTCTACGTATTCGAGTTTGCCATCGAGATACTGAGGGATTCTGCCTGTAACCATATGGAGGCTGTGGTCCCAGGCTGCACCCGCAAGTTCGGCGATACTTACTACCCAGAAAAGGTGTATTTCATCGACACGATCAAGCTGGTTTGCGTACCACTTGACTAATACGTTGTTTGTTCCAGGATCCGATCCCATTCCTGTCAGCACGGTTATTCCCGCCTCTTTTGCAGCTTTATCAATGTCGGTTGAAGAAAAAAGGATTGGAACAGCCTCGTAATCATCACAAATATCTATATAGTTGACCTTCGCTTCAACGGCTGCCCTTGCAACCGCTACAGCCGTTTTGTAGAATGGCCCCGCACAGTTGATAACAACATCAGCATCACTGATTGCGCTTACCATGCCGTTGTGATCGTTTACATCAATTCTGATGAGCGATACCTTTTCACTGGCACGCAGCTTTTCCTGCACTCTACCCGGATCTATATTTATGTCCCCTAAAACAACTTTCTTAATCCGCTCCTGCTTAATAAGGTCCCGGGCAACTCCCTGACCCATACCCCCGGTTCCGCCTATAACTAATGCACGCATTCCAATTCCCTCCTTAAGATTATAATTTTCTCATATTGTTATCATTTCTTGTTAATATCGAAATCCCCTTCAAGAAGTTCGGTAAGCACCCCGTGAAGCTTATTGGGGTGGTGTACGAAAGCATACCTGGTCCCGAAGAGTTCTCTTGGTTCATTATCGATCAGTTTGACATTTTTATCTTTGAGTTCCTGCATTGCCTTCGAAAGATTATCTACTTTATACGATATGAGGAAGGCGCCTTCTCCTCTGCTATCGATGAACTTCGCAACCTCTCCATCCGGTGCAGTCGATTCCATAAACTCTACAGCCACTTCACCTATATAGTAACGTGCGACCTTGATTTTTTCTGATTCAGCAACATATTCACATGCCGGTATTAAACCGAAATCTTCTTCGTATATCCTTTTCGTATGTTCAAGATCTTTTACCACAAAACAGATATGGTCAATCTTCTCTATCTTCATATTTATCCTTCCCCCTTTTACTTTTACCTTCTTTTCCTATCTTCGCATCATCGTAACTTCGCAGCTTCGGTTTTTCTCGTTCAGCCTTCAGCCTATCTGCCTTCAGCCTTTTTCCCCTTCTTCTCTATCGCATTTAATATTTTATCCGGTGTAAGCGGAAAGTCTTTAATATCTACACCAATGGCATTACAGATGGCACCGCAATAAGCCTGAGCTGCTGACATTGCAATGGACATTCCTGCCTCTTTAGCACCGTATGGCCCGTTCGGATCAATAGTTTCAACGATAATATTATTTATTTTAGGCATATCAAGAGCAAGCGGCACCATGTAGTCAAGCTGGTCAGGGTTTAATACCCTTCCGTTATACCAGAGAATATATTCGCTCAGCATACCGCCCTGCCCACCCATAGCTATACCGCCCTCGAATTGGCCTTCAATTACCTTCGGGTTAAGTGCATATCCTACATCCTGAGCGGCAGTAACTTCGAGAACATCAACCTTTCCTGTCTCAGGATCAACCTTCACCTCAGTGATTACCGTACCAAAAGAAAAGGTCTCAGAAAGCTGCCCGGAGGGGTTTTCCACCCATTCACGCTTGCTATCTACCTTAGGCCAGTAGGATCCTTCACCGCTGATTGACTCGTTCCGGCTCAATGCTATCCTGATTGCCTTTGATATGGATATTGATTTATCCGGACTTTTTTCAACATAAATTTTCCTATCCTTAAGAATAAGCTCATCAGGGCTTACCTTGAGGGCTTCCGAGGCTATCTTCAAAAGTTTATTTTTTGCGTCCTGTGCGGCGAGCCTCACAGCGTTGCCTCCGATAAAGGTTTCGCACATCGAGTATGATCCGGGATCGCTTGGCGTGACCTCTGTATCAGCATTGATGAGTTGAACGTCACACACGCCTAATCCTAATTCTTCAGCAGCAATTTGAACGATCATATGGTCGTTACCCTGGCCATTATCGACAATACCTGTTATGACTGTAATTCCGCCTTCTTCATTAAATTTAATAAAGGCCTGTGAACCTCCCCTGATCCCCATGGGAAAACCGGTTTGCACTGAGTTGCATCCGATGCCTATTCCATGATATGGGGGAAGTTTGCCCCATTTTTCATTCCAGCCCGCTTTTTCGCCGGCTTTAAGAATCGTTTCCGTCATACCGCAGCTCGCAACATATGATTTGGTAGGTGTAAATTCACCGACCTTTCTTGCATTTCTGAGACGCATTTCAATGGGATTAATCCCCAGTTCATGGCCTATCATGTCAAGCTGCAGGTCAACACCACAGGCAAATGCCCTTCCATGTGTTCTGAACATTCCCCGGATAGGTTTGTTTGTAAAGACCCTGTAGCCATTATACCTCACATTTTCCATTTGATATGCCTGTTCCATACACAGGAATGGAACGCTTACCGCTATGGGACCGGTGCTGCTGTATGCACCGCCATCCATGTGACACGTTATATCACGCGAGATTACCCTACCCTCTTTATTTACACCTGTTTTTATTGTGGTAATCATGGAGTGCGCCTGCCGCGTGGCAATGGAGTTTTCCTCCCTTGTGTAGACAAGCTTGACGGGTTGCTGTGATTTCCTGGCAAGGAAGGCGCAGATCACATCTGCAGGACAAATCTCGGAGCGTCCGCCGAATGCCCCGCCTATAGCAATCTTTCTCACCCTTACTTTGTTTAAGGGTATTTTGAGCACGTTCGATAAGGGTTTAGCCTTTAAGTGAGGACCGGCGTTGGGCATCCAGATTTCAAGGCTGCCTGTATGATCATATTGCGCAACCACAGCATAAGGCTCTCCCTGAAAATATGAGTCCTCCGGTGCTGTGAATGTATCTTCTCTGACATAATAAGACTCTCCAAATCCTTTTACCACATCGCCAACATCAATGTTTACATGGATATTAATATTCCCCGGATGATCCTGGTGAACCAATGGCGCACCGGATTCAAGTGCTGATTTGATATCGAATACTGCCGGAAGTTCTTCATATTCTACTTTAATGAGTTTCAGCGCCTGAATTGCCGTGTCTTCATCAACAGCTGCGACTGCCGCAACCTCTTCTCCCACATAGCGAACCTTATCCGTCGGCAGGAACTGCTGGTCCTGTGTATAGCGGAACACACCCCATTTGTCAGCACTCGTGTCTTTCGCTGTTACAACAGCCTTAACGCCTTGAAGTTTCTCAGCTTTTGATATGTCAATATCAAGGATTTTTGCGTGGGCATAAGGGGATCTCAGGACCTTCCCGATAAGTGTACGGGGGAGCATGAGGTCAGAGCTGAATTGTGCCTGTCCTGTTGCCTTTAAAGGCGTATCTATTCTTTTCATGCTTTTTCCGATAAGCGAAAAATCACCCATGTCTATTCCCTCCCACTGTTTGATAATGCTTGTACTGCCTCAACTATCTTTGTGTATCCGGTACAACGGCAGACATTCCCGGAGATGGCAAACCTGATCTCTTCTTCTGTGGGTGCAGGATTGTGATTGAGGAGAGAACGGGCTGTCAGTATCATCCCGGGACTGCAGAATCCGCATTGAATTGCGTGGTGTTCGATGAATGATTCCTGAACAGGGTCAAGTTTTTCGCCTTTTGCTAATCCTTCAATTGTGGTTATTTCACAGCCTTTTGCCTCTGCGGCAAGCAGAAGACATGACCTCACAGGAAGGCCGTCAAGCAACACAGTGCACGCCCCGCAGGCCCCTTCACCGCAGCTCTCTTTTGTTCCGGTCAACAATAAGTCATCTCTTAATATCTCCAAAAGGGTACGGTTCGGGTAAGTACTAATTTCGTATTTTTCACCATTGATTTTTAGTGTTAACATGATTTTTTTCATAATTACCTGTCCTTTCTTAAATCATTCAGTGCCTTCTGAATTGCCCTTTTTGTAAATATTATTGCCATTTTTCGGCGGTATGAAGCAGGCACGGGCAGATTATCAGCAACTTCAATAAATTGAAGAACCGCCTCAGATGCCGCTTCAATGTCTTTGTTAGATGGTTTTTTCCCCTTAAGCACTTTGGATGCCTTATCAATAATCTTTGGAGATGACCCCGCAGCGCCAAGGACAATACGAGCATCAATTACTTCTCCATTAATTTTTCCTGATACAAACACTGCAGAAGACATTAACGGATATTCAAGACTCTTTCTGATTCTCAGTTTTTCATAAACTGAAGAGTATTGTCCTTTCGGGATGGGGATTATAATATCTGTGAGAAGTTCATTCTCCCCCATTGAGTGCGGGTTCTCACCCTTGCCCGTGAACAGATCAGAAATTAAAACAGTACGTGACGAGCCGGTTTTTTCCAGCTTTGCCTTCGCATTAAAAGAGATTAACGCAGGCGCCATGTCACTCTGATAAACGCTGAAACACCGATTTGCCCCTTTTACCGCCCGGCACATACCGCCACCGGCCTTATAACAGGGTTTGAGACCATTCCTGAAAAGCTCTGACTGGTTGTAGTACATACAACGGCTGTTCTGGAGAATGTTCCCCCCGATGGTTGCCCTGTTTTGAATTGGAGGAGCAGCAACTAAGCTTGCAGCTTGAGAAATACCCTTAAAGAGATCGTTTATCAATGAGGATTCGATTATCTCACGCAAGGTGGTATTGCTTCTGATTATAATCTGATTCTTGTTTTTTTTGATGCCCTTCAGATTTTTTATTTTTCTCAGGCTCAAAACATATGGAGGCTCTGAAAGACCGAGTTTCATTAAACCCACAATTTCAGTACCTCCTGCAATAATCTTAACCTTTCCTTTATGTTTTTCAAGCATGGATAAGGCGTTTTTTAATGTGGCCGGCTCCAGAACTTCAAAGGGCGGCAATCTCATAAACCCTCCTCTTGTTACGATTTTGAGTTGTCATGCCGTTAAAGCTTGACAACAATGCATAGACCATTCTAATATAAAATAT
>CAYMTB010000151.1:0-9072 GCA_964393225.1 uncultured Syntrophorhabdaceae bacterium | reverse complement strand
AAGCTCTCTCATTCAAGAGGGAAACAAGTTAAATTATAGTTTTGCAAGAGGGCCCATTGATAAAACATTCCAAGCCGAACCAACACACCAACCAGTCACAGCCCCAGAAGTTGTAACATCACCCAAGGGGAGTAAAAAACCTTTATTCATAACCGGTATTGCTGTTGCCGCGGTCATTTTGCTATCTATTTTTGGTTATCAGCTATTTTCAAGTAAAGGCGGGGGGCAGCAAGCACCTTCCGCCAACGTACAATCGAAGCAGATTGCAAATACACAGCAGACAAACAGCGTAGAACGCGGGACAACCCAGGCAGCACACGGAAAAGGTGCGAACAAAGGTGCTATGCCTGGACAGGCAGAGTCAAAACAGACAGCTTCTCTTTCCCCACAGCCCAAGTCTGACTCCCAAACGGTGGTTCCATCTGCCCAAACCACTTCCTCAACCGCAAACATACCTCTTGAAATTGAAGTAAATATAATAGGGCAGCGATTAATAGGCAGCGATTACCAGGAGGTTATAGTGAAAAACGGTTCCACCCTGCGCTCAAACGATAATCTGCAGATTCACAT
This sequence comes from uncultured Syntrophorhabdaceae bacterium, assembly GCA_964393225.1. Classification (GTDB taxonomy): domain Bacteria; phylum Desulfobacterota; class Syntrophorhabdia; order Syntrophorhabdales; family Syntrophorhabdaceae; genus MWEV01. The sequence goes on along the minus strand of CAYMTB010000151.1, from coordinate 8,502 downwards.
TAAACCTACAAAGGATTGTTATTTATATGCACTGATATATGATTCCCAAGGCATAGCGGGTATGTTATTCCCCAGCCGGATGGTAAATGTGAATAACAAGGTTAGAGGTGGCAGGTCATATCATATACCCGGTGACAATAACTGGTTTTACCTTGACAATAATACCGGGACAGAAACAATTTATGTTTTGGCAAGCATAGCCCCCATGGAGGACATTGATCGTCTTTTAACCGCAATGGAGGGTGCGGGTAAACGAAAACAGCAAGAGACCTCACAGGCAATGCTTGCCCAGGTAAACTCAATGAAAAGGGGTATTGGGGGAACCAGGACTGGTCCGGTTCATGCTTACAAAACAAGTGATGGTGATAACATAAGCAACGTTACTCAAATAGTTGAAGGAAAGGGGGTTGTTGTATGGTCAATAAATTTCAAACATATGTAAAAGTCATTCAATTTCGTTTAGAAAAGAAGGCAGGTCATATGGTTAGTAGATTTGAAGCATGTTTGACTGCTATGTTACGAGGAAAACCTTTGCTATTAGCATTGCTCGTAATCTCACTTCTTCCGGTTTTTGTGGGTTGTGCCACGGTTGGTTCAACCAGCCTTGCCCCTACCATGGACTATGGAACATATGCAAGAGACGTCGATCAAGATCTGAAGAAGTCGACTATGCTGGGTGACGGGTACTACCTCCGGGAAAGTGTCAAACAACGAATCCTGGATGAAAGTCTTCGCAGCATACAGAAAGGAGATATAGAGACTTCCGAACTCGATATGGTAAGAAAGGCTTACCTGACGTATACACGAGCACTTATAGAAACGGGAGATTTTCAAAAGGCCTCAGTAATTTGTGCCCAAGGGATTGAACTTGGAAATGCAATAGCCAATGCTATCTCCGAATTGTACAAGAGGAAACCGAGCCAAGGGTTCAGCCGGGGGGTCGCCACTTGGCTGGTCAATACGTCCATTCTTCCTCACACCGACAACGACGCCTATTTGAGAAGACTATATCTGTACAAGACCTATATAGTTTGGTTTACCACTGGCGACAAACAAAAGGCTTTTCACACGTATGAAGAATTTCTGAAGACAACCCCCTTAAAAGAAGATAAGATATTCCTGCTCATGGACCGGGGGGCCTTCTATAGTGTGGTCATGGGGGATTTCCAGAAATCACTAACCGAGTTCAATACGGCAGCAGACGAAATTGAGAAAATGCACCTCGTGAACATCGACATGAGATATATCTATTCCATGGAGATGTCGACAAGGAGGTCGGATATCTACTTGAAGCTTGGAAAGCTTAGTGATGCAGAGAAGGTTCTACTCCAGGGTGAAAGGCAGCGACAGGGGTTATTCTATAAAGTAGGTGGGTTTGTTGCGGCGTTACAGCAAGGCAATATGGCAATCGTTAAGTCCAAAATGGGGGCTTTATATGCACTGCTCCGTGACTTCAACAAGTCAAATGAGTACTTTACCGAGGCTTTGGGGAAGGTGAAAGACATCGACCCCAACACAACTGATATGCTTCATAAAAAGGTGCTGAGCACTTATTATATCAATTACGGGGCATTCTATCTCGGTCTTCAGGGTGAGTATGACAAGGCTTCGGAGTCAGTGGATAAAGGTATAGAACACACCAGGCATTATTATCTTGAATCGGTACAGAGTGAACCAAATCTTGAGACCGCTTATCTACTGTCAGGAGAAATCCACTTTCAACTCAAGAGCTATGACAAAGCCATTTCTCGGGCAATGGAAGGGTTAGAACTTGCTAAAAAACACTACAACAGAGTGGCTGAATTATCTGCACACACTCTACTTGGAATGGTTTATTTCGATAAAGGAGACATAAACAGTGCCAAGCAGGAATATGAGAAAGCCCTCCAGTCAGCGAAGCTTATCCCGAGCACTGAAAACTGGAAACTCTATTATGGCCTGGGTCAGGTCTATGAGAGCCTCGGAAGCTCGGGCAAAGCAATGAAATTTTATGAGGACGCCGTTAAGGAAGTCGAGAGACTTTGGGAAGGTAGGTTCAATGATGCCCAAAAACAGGTAAGCTTTATCGATAACAGGCTGGTCGTTTTTGAGCCCATCATCAGGATGCTGGCCCAGCAGGGGAAGGCGGACGAAGTAGTCAGATATATGGAGCTTTCAAAATCACGCACGTTCTTTGAGACCTCCATATTCAGCGTTGAAACGGGCGGGAAAACGGAGGCACAAGGACAACTTACCAAAGAGGAAAAGGAGAGGCTGGCAAAGCTGAAAGAAGAGATGAGAGATATCTCTGAGAGAATCGACTCCACTTCGAGCAGAATACAGACAATTCAGGGCGTTCTTGAGCTACAGAGCAAGGGGCAGTCGAAGCGAGGCGTGAAGGTCAAAAACAAGGAAGAGCAGAAGGACAACCCGGATGCTGCCCCCTCAAAACCTATCACAAAAGCTGAAGCTAAGAAGCTGGCAGGAGAGAAGACATCTCTTCAGAAAAACCTTATGGGAGACCAAGCAAAACTCGCTGGTTTGGCAACGGAGGAAAGTATTCTTCTGGGAAAAGGCGGGGGGGGAACAAGTCCTATGATAAATGCGAAACCATTATCAGCCGCCGGGATAAGAGAGATTCTTCCCGACCAAAAAACCTCAGTTCTTGAATATTACGTGGGCAGCAAGACCGTTGTGGGTGTACTGCTTACCAAAAACAGGACCTATGTAATGGTTCTTGCAAAAGACGGGCAGGTAAAATCCCTGGAGAACGATGTCCTGATGTTCAGAAAGGTGCTGGAGGGCAGATATGATGGCTACCAGGAACAAGGACGGGCACTCTATGACGTGCTGATAAAACCATTTGAAAAATATCTTACCAACACCACGATGCTTTGCATTGTGCCGCACGGCAGCTTACACTACCTCCCCTTCCAGGCCCTGATCGTAAGAGACGAATCGAGAAAAGGGATCTCGCCTGAGCTGATCCAACAACAGAAGATCTTGCTTGCCAAACTCACCGTTGGCAGTTCCGAGAACAGGCGAGGCGTTAGTATTAAGGGGAAGACGGGAACGTCTGTGACATCTATAGATTTGGGAAAGAACGACCAGAAAGGGAGCAATACGGATTCTTATTCAGATATTACCAACAAAATCTCCGAGGAGCGTACAAAAAAGGGCATTGAGGCAAAACGCCCTTCATTCCTTGGAGAGCGATACAAATTGGTCTATACACCCAGCGCGACCATTCTGGGTGTGGTCCAGAAGCGAGGTGCCCCGGGCCGTAATCGTCTCCTCGCGCTTGGAAACTCACAGGAAGTCGACGTAAAGGATCTGGGAATCGGTACGGATAAACTCAACCCTCTGTCGGGGGTGAAAGAAGAGATTCAGGGGGTCGCTGCGTTGTTTACCGACAAGACCGTGTTAATGGATGGGGGGGCCACAAAAACCGTGTTCCAAAGCATGGCTCCTTCGCGGGACGTTATTCTTCTCTCCGCACATGGTAGGTTGATGAGAGAGGACCCGCTCAAATCCTGTATCTTTCTCAGCAAGGATAATAAAAACGACGGCAGATTGACGGTAAAGGAGGTTGAACAGACAAGCCTTAACGCCAATATCGTGGTCTTAAGCGCGTGCGAAACAGGTCTCGTTTCGGGTTATGGAAAGATGAGCGACGAACTTACCGACATTAAGTTTCCCAAGGGGGATGACCTTGTGGGTTTGCAGAGAGCTTTCCTGAAATCCGGGGCTTCCACGGTACTGTCTACACTCTGGGAGGTAGACGACAAAGCTACATCTGTGTTCATGATCGAGTTCTTCAAACGATACCTGGACGGGAAAGACAAGGCAACATCCATACAGGAGGCGCAACTCGCCGTTATGGCGGCCAATGCAAAATGGCAACACCCGTCTTATTGGGCGCCATTTGTCTTGAGTGGGGACTGGCGGTAAAAGGCTGTGTTTATGGAGTTTATTTGCATAAAATATTAACCAAAATTGTCTTATATATGAGAGGGATATGAAAAAATACGGTGAAATGACAAATGAAGAACTATATGAAATGTGCATCAGGGGGGACGACGGCGCTTGGACTTATGTGTACAATTATATACTGAAACATGTCAAATGGTGGATTGAAGACAGAGAAGACCTGGCAGGGGAGGTGTTTACCAATCTCATGGAAAAAGGCATAAAGATGGTAAAGAATAAGAACAGTTTTAAGCAATATATAAATTCAATGATTTACAACGAGATTAAGGGTAATTTCAAAGAAAAATTCAAACATGAAGTACCCATGAGTAACCTTGCCGGAAAAAACGATGAAGGCGAAGAGTATGTTCAGGAAATAGGATTCTCTGAGGAGAATCAAATAGAAGTTATTTCAGAAAAGCAGGTTTTTGTTGTTGTTGATGAAGTGTTAAATGCATTGCCCGATAAATGCAGGACCGTTGTGAAAGAGTATCTGAATTACAAGATGGATAAATATAATGACTACGAGGAGCTAAGCAGCGTCCTTGGAATGAAAGAGGGAACGATATCGTCAATAGTAACGAGATCGCTGAGAAAGGTGGTCCAACTTAAAGAGATTGCTGCCTTGAGGGAATTATTATAATGGAGGTTAGGTGCGATGAAGTGTGAAGACATTAATTTAATTGAGTTTATTGAAGGGGCAGCCCCAGGAGAGATAAAAACCCACATAAATAAGTGCACAAAATGCCGGGAGGATTCTGAGAGGTTGTCAGAGTTTTTCAATAACGTGCTGCCTATTTACAAAGCAGGGAAAGAGATAAATGAAAAGATTGAAAGAGAGCTTAAGGCCATGGATGTTGTTGATATGGTGCCGCTCCCGCGTGAACTTGCACAAAAAGTAGCATATCTCCGGAACAGAAGGCTCACCGAGAGGCTCAAAAAGGTGATCGGCAAGGGCAGGGAAAGCGCCCAGGAACTGATGGAGAGTATCCTTGCCCCATCATCCCAGGCACAACCTATGCCGGCAAGCCCTAAAGATATGACGGTTAAGAAAAAGAAAGGCGGTAAAAAGAAGGGCAAGCCGGATAATGCATGAGGTGCACAAAATGTAAAACAACGATTTCGATTTCTGATTGGAAATGCCCGAAATGTGGCAACAATCTGCTGCAATTAGGGGCAGTAGAACTTGAAGAATCCGGCAAAAAAGATAATCACGGTAGGAAATCATTGGTCTCGGAGGAGTTGCACAGGGGTTTTACGGAAACGGCGCAATCGCTTGTATCGAGTAAGATAGGTGCATCCGCCCTCTTTGTGAACAAGAAGCTGCAGAAAATACTTGCCCGCCATATACCGGACGAGGACATTGAGCAAGCATTTGATACCGAGATATTACCGGCTGTCGACGATTTATCAGAGGATGAAGAGGCTTTACCCCTGTTCGAAAAGGTCGAAGAAAGAATACGGGAAAATCTCGGCGAAAATATATATCAGCATTATTGCAGTGATTGTGACGATGTCTTGAAGATTCTTCGTGCTGGTGAGTTTGTATATGCGTTATCAGGTGATGATCCGGCAGAAATAGACCTCTCGGTGAAGATGTTCCCTTTTTTTAAGGCATCGGAAGTGGCCTGCAGGATTCATGCTGAAGATAGGTATCCAGAGATTAGGAATAATTCTTTGTTGGCCGAGATGGCAGAGTGGATCAAGGCAAGCCCGCAAGAAATAGAAATTGACAGATGGCTTGAAAGGAACATCAGAACCTTTCAAGATATTGTTTTTGGCATATTAAAAAACGATAAGCGCAGCCTGTCCGGATCGCTAAGAACAGGGATTGCCCTTTATGTGTTTGGCAGGACATGGACAATCAAGATAATACGCAAGGACAGGCATCCCCCGGGGAACGTAAAACCGTTTACCATTGACAACTGGTTAAAGGTGAAGGGCACCGATAGCGAGCGGATAGATCTTGCGGGGCGTTTGAGAGAGATACAGATCATGAGAAACGAGCGAATTCACGAGAACATCGAGGATGACAAGGCTATTGTTGAGAAAGGGAGAAACCTTTCGTATGTATGTCTAAGAGCAATCCCGGAGGTCTTAGCCTGGACAATACGATAATAGGTTACCTCGTTTTTCTCTTTGCCCTCCGTGCCTCAAGCGTAGCGGGTGGTGAAAGTGGAAATTGAAGAACCCTTATCGTGACTCATATGGTAGTGGGGGTTTTGGTAAGGAAATATTTTGTAACAACACAAGTCACGGAGGAGGAAAAATGCTTTTTGGATCTTTTGTTGCAAAGGGGGATTTAGGAATGGTGTATAGAAAATCTTTATTGTGAGTCATCCGTGAGAAAAATGGGCGGGCAAGGAAATATTTTGAAATAAATAAAGATCGAGAGGAGAAAGAATGCTTGCAAGAACTTGGTCTCTGCTGGTAATCGTATTGCTCTTTTTTGTCGCTTGCTTAACGACCCCCGATTTCGGGTATACGGGTTCGTCGACAACGCAAAAGCATGATTTACGTATTGCACTTGTAATAAGCGATGAACTGAGAAATATGACCCACGAAGCCAGTATGTATACGGATTGTTGGTGGCAGGAAGATCAGAGAAGTAAAAATGACAAAGCTAATCTATCTGCCAATTTTGATATAGGTGGTCCTGCCGAGCAACTTCTTATCAAAGGACTCACGTCTCTTTTTACAAAGGTTGATGTTTATAAACAGTCGAATGATATAAGAAGCAAGACGGAGTACGACTATATAATGATTCCAAGCATTACTATCGACACCTCCTATGATAAAGAGGCGGCCCTGAACAGATGGAAGAGAACTAATAACAGTTGGTTGGACTACGAGAATGCAAAAATTATAATAGAAGCCAAGGCCACATACGTTATCAAAGTGATCGACCCAACAGCAAATCAGGTTGTCGGGAATATCGAGGCATTCTATCAGGATACTAACTATGAAGCAAAATCGTTTTTTGGTATAAACGTGCCTCCAAATTGCAGTCCCCGTCTCAGGCATAAAAGCAATAACTCTTTGGAGAAAAACTATAAGAAACCGATTGAAGTGGCAATGAACAAGGCTTTTGAGGATCTAATCCAGAAAGCCGATGCAGGTATCCGCCCCCTCGCTCTCGCCAAATCCCAGGAGCGGGCCCTTCCCTCCTCCCTCTCCCTTGCCATTGCCTTCTCCGATAAGGACTCCTTCTCTCCCAACAATCTCCTCGATGCAGGGGAGACAGCCCAGATCAATGTTGCCGTCAAGAACGACGGAAAAGGTTCAGGCTATAATACCGTCATCAAGCTCTCTTCAGATAACCCCAAGGTTACCTTCGATAAAGAGATCAGCCTTGGCGATGTTGCCCCGGGCGAGACAAAGAACATAAAGGTCAATGTTAAAGCAGCTCTCGATCTTACCGACGGCACCGTTCCCTTCACCATCACCTGCTCGGAGAAGAGAGGGTACGACTGCAAGAGGTATAATCTCAATGTCTCCTCCGCACATTTTGAGAAGCCCGGATTGATGATTGCAGGCTATAAGATCAACGACTCCAATACCGGCCTTGGCCAGGGGAACGGCAACGGCATTCCTGAGAATGGGGAGATCATAGAAATCATCCCTCTCGTGAAGAATACCGGCACAGGACCCGCCCTTGGCGTTACCCTCTCCATAGCCTCTATCAGCGATGGCATTGAAATAAAGAATAAGAACGTCACTATCCCCCAGATACTTCCAGGCCAGACAGTATCCGGGAACCTCTCTTTCTTCATCCCCTCTACCTTCTCGGGTAAATCGATCGAGGTAACCTTCAATGCGGTTGATACCAGGGGGGTATCAGGGAGTAAGGCCTTTGCCCTTAATACGGCTATCAATCAACCCTCATTGACCTATGCCTACCGAATCATCGATCAGAAGGGCAATACCCGTAGCGACATGCAGAACGGGGAATCAGGAGAGATAGAGATACGGCCCTCGAATAAGGGTCAACTTGACGCAAAGAATGTCTCTATTAACCTCTCGTCCGATACCTTCTCTTTCTCCAAATCCCAGGATGAGATCATGCGTATCGGCGCTCAGTCAGAATATACCCCTATCCGTTTCCCCTTCCAGGTGCCTCGTGTAACGGATAAGCAATCAGTCAACGTTGCAGTAAAGCTCACCCAAAAGGACTTCCCCGGCCTTACCGATACAATCAATGTTCCCCTCCGCCTTGCCCGCCCCGACCTCAAAGTAACCCACCAGGTCATCGGAGCTCTCCAGCAGGGACAAGCAGCAGACCTTATCGTCCGTGTAGAGAATATAGGTCAACTGGATGCCGATGAAGTAGTTCTCTCCCTCGACATCACCAAAAAGGGTGTCCTCCTCCATGGTAACAGACAGGTTACCCTCGGTAAGATTGAAGCAGGCAGATCAAGTGAACCGAAGAAGTTTAGTCTTACCATCCAACGCATTGCAGACACAGGAGAACTCCCAGTCCAGTATACCGTCACCGAGAAGACCTTCGGTACCAAAAACCTTACCCTTGCGCTGAACATTACCAGGGAACAGGAG
>CAYMTB010000150.1:0-9105 GCA_964393225.1 uncultured Syntrophorhabdaceae bacterium | reverse complement strand
TATCTATGGTGAGCTCTGCAACACGCCGCACATGGCCGCCTGTATAGGGCGATTTTTCGTCAATGGCGGTAGCAATCGATGTAATAAAGGATTCCAAGAGGTTTTCGAGGCCCTGGATAAGGCGGTTATTGGTAAGCGCCACCGCAGCCTGGGACGTCAGAGACTCTGTCATCTCCTGACTCTCCCCGGAAAAGGGAATCGATTCATTTGTTACCATGTCCATGGCGTTCAGCAATTGAAGGACGCCTATGATGTCCTGTTCGTGGTTCTTCATGGGTACAACAAGCATCGATTTGGAGCGGTATCCTGTTGTAGCGTCAAATTTCCTGGTACCCTCAAAATTAAAACCTTCTGCATCATATACGTCAGGAATATTCACCACATTGCCTGAAAGCGCAGCATAGGCTGAGACATTCGAGTGGTTCGGGCTGCCGTCAGGGTTTTTCAAGCTTACCGCATTCCAGGCAATTTCCCCGCTGGTGCCACCCATTCTGACATTCAGGGTATCGTTCTGAACAATGGCAAACCGCAGCTCCTGCTCATCATCGGACATGATGTAAAGGGTGCCTCCGTCGGCACGGGTAAATTTTCTCGCCTCATCCACAATCATTTCGAAGAGCCTGTCAATGTTCTTCTCTGCTGAAAGGGCCACGCCTATCTGGGTTAATTTTTTGATATGTTCAAGCTGGTTTTCAGTAAATGCCCTTACGTCAGATACCAGTCTGTTCAGCAATGCATTTAACTGATCATTACTGGTGAAATTTACATGCCCTTTTACGGTTTTCTTTATCATCATATTTGCTCTTAAGCCAACCTTCCCATTATATCATTAAGATTATACCATGCAATATAAAAAACTGACCTTCTGGTTCAATTAGTTTAACTGGGTTTTAACCAATAAGGTCAATCAGACCAAATGAAAAACAGCTTCTAACGGTTTTCTTTTCGATTTATTAAAATATTTTAATTTTTTACTTGACAAGTTTTTAATACGTTGCTATAAAATTATTAAAATATCTTAATAAAGGAGGTGTGGTTGGCTTCAAAATCTGACAACAAAATTAAAAAGGAGGCAAGAATGAAGAAGATTATCGTTGTAATGCTTGCTCTGTTTCTTGCGATACCTGCAATTACATATGCAGGAAGCGCAACAAGTAAGTATGATGTAACAATTGGTGGTTATGTGAAGTTCGATATGGGCTGGGGAAACCAGAATGCTGGTCCGGACTATGTCGGCGCATTACCGGCATCTTATAATGGCAATAGAAACCTTAATGACTATTATGGCAATACGTATTTCTATGCTGGTGAGACAAGACTGAACATGTTGATCAAAGGCCCTGATGCATGGGGCGCAAAGACAGGCGCATTTATCGAAGGCGACTTCAGGGGCGCAAGCATCGGCGCAACAGCAGGTGTCTTTGAATTACGTCATGCCTTCATGACATTTGACTGGGCACAGGATCAGTTGTTAATCGGCCAGACATGGAATGAATGGGGCATGATCTTTTCCGGCGCTACCCTTGGTTTTAACGAGCTGACCGATGTCGGCAAGGGCGCAAGACAGCCTCAGATCAGATGGACGCACAAATGGAATAAGAACTGGTCGAATTTCATCGGTATCTATTCCGAATATAACACCCTCAATGGCGCAACAGCGGCCGGTTCTGCACAGAACGACAACGCACGGTCACTTATGCCTCATTTCATGGGCGAATTGAAATGGCAGACAGACAGCTGCGGAAAGATCGGCCCCTGGAATACGCAGTTAGCCTTAGGCGGTTTCTACGGCCAGGAAAAAAAGCAATGGAACAATACCCAGGGCAGTTACTCTGATGTAAACGTGAATACCTGGATGATGGCTTTAAAAGGCTTTGTACCAATCATCCCCGAGAAGAAGGGAAATAAGGGCGGTTCATTCGCAATAACAGGCGCTATGTTCTATGGCCAGGTAAGCACCGGCTCCGTGTATTTGACCCAGAACGTTGCACCTTATCAGACAGGCGTACCGGCACAGGGCCAGGTAAACATATCTACACCCAAGACTTACGGTGGATGGGGCGGATTGACATACTACTTCACAGATGCAGTTTTTGCAAACTTCATCTACTCGACCCGTTCAAACAACTTTACGCAGTATCCTATGAATAACACCCCGGCTGGAAATGCTGCGGTCAGCAGGAACCAGATGTATCTTTTAAATGTTATGTATGATGTAAACCCTGCAGTAAGACTCGGTCTTGAATATTCGCGGTACATCACCAATTACGGCGGATTTACAAATGGCGGAGCAACTGGCGGTCTCATCGACTCACAGGGCACAATTGACAACGTAAGAGTTGGCGCATACTATTTCTTCTAAGAGCCAACAAAACAGCTACATAAAAAGGGAGGCATTCTCGCCTCCCTTTTTTTATCCCTAAAGGGGTGAGACCCCTCCCTCCATATTTTTTTATTTAAACCTGCAAGCCAATATGTTACATAAGTAAAAACATGCCGGAGTGGTGGAACAGGCAGACGCGCCGGACTCAAAATCCGGTGAGGGCAACCTCGTGCGGGTTCAATTCCCGCCTTCGGCATTCTTATAATATTAGATACTTACAAGACAATTTACCCAACCTTGCGATAGCTTGAAATTGCGATTGTGCCCAAAACTGTGCCCGCCTCAATATTTTCAACAAGTTTTTCATGTTCTTTATGAAGGTCTGAAACTTTTAAAGCGGCAACTTTCAAATCTTCCTCATTTACAATATTATATCTATCAAAGACCGATCTGGTCTTGTGCCCTGATATTTTCATAGCAACCTTTTCAGGAATGCCCGCCCGGATCATGTTTCTTACCGCTGATCTTCTGAGGTCGTGCAGTAACTTGTCATGCTTCCACACTTTTTTGCTTTCGCATTTTGGACATATAACTTTTCGTCTCTCCTTTTCGTCTGTTTCAAATACAGCATTACATTCCTTACATTTGAATGTAGGCCTGTACCCACACGCCCTTAAAGCCTTTTCCCACACAAATCGAAAGTCTTTAATCCTTTGCCCGTTCCTATGAAATACGTGAGCCCCGTTTTTATTCTTTTGTTGTTCAAGGATGGTTTCATGAAGTTCCCCGGCAAGATAAAGTATCCGGGCTTCATCATTCTTTGTGGTTCCGGCTTCAAGGTTAATGGTCCGGTCGAAAAGATTAACCTGACTCCATTGCAAGGATAATATTTCCTCTTTTCTCATTCCGGTGAAATATCCCATTTTAAAAACGCCCTTCATGTAGTCCGGGAGCTTGTCCAGTATTGATACATATTCCTCATAAGAGTAAAAGCCTGTCCTGACATTATTTTCCTTTAACATAGGGATATAGGGCATACTTGCCACAATTGGCGGGGTCTGCCTCAGAGCAAGAGAAAAAGACCTTTTCAAAGCCGCAAGGGTCCTATTGATTGACCCGTTAGCCATAGTTTCATCTTGCTTTTTGGTGATATATTCCTTTATCCTGTTTGTTGTAATGTCGGTGGCCTTACAGTTTCCAAAAAAGTTTTCAAGGTGTTTGAAACTGAGCTCTGCCCTATCAAGTGATTTTTTATTATTAATTTTATAATCCAAAAGAAAACCATCTTTTAGATCGTTAAACCTTGTTCTATTGACTTGTAAGCCTGGGAACTTACCTTCTTCAACCTGTCCTTCCCGGAGTTTCAAAAGCCTTTTAGCCTCGGTTTCCTTTTTGGTGTTTGCGCTTTCCCGGTAAGGCTTGCCAAGCCTATAATACTTGATCCATAAGGTTTCGCCTCTAAGATATATGCTTCCCATTTTCTTTTCCTCCCTTTTCCATTTCCGTTTTTCGTTCACATTCTATGGCCTGAAGTGCAAGCCATAAATAAGAAGGGATTGACGCCCTTAGGCCTCGTTCCCATCTGCTTACAGTCATAGTATCAACATTCAACCGTTTGGCAAGCTGTGATTGACTGAATCCGTTTTTACTTCTCCATTCTATGAGGTCTTGCGGTAGCATGTTTATATATTACATAGACTATCGGTCTATGATTGTCAAGTTATTTTATTAGAATCCAAATCGTGTCTTGTTCTGTTCAATCCATGCTTCCATGTCTAATACGTCAACAAATATTCTTTTACCATCTTTAATATAAGGTAGCTTGCCCGCCCATAACATTTCACGGACACTCCATGTGCTTCTACCTAAGAATGTGCCCGCTTCTTTTATATTATAAAGTCTCTTTGTATCAGGCTTTTTCATATACTCTCAAAGGATTGTATATCCTGTGTATCATTTTAAACCCTTGTGCACTGTAGCATTATAGACCCTGTGCCTAAAATTGTGCCCGTAAATGAATTATATTGTTTCATCTTGCCTTTGCCTTTTCTGTGTTTGCATATTGCCATGAGTTAAATTCCTTACCTCTATTGTATTACTTCCTGTAGCATAGGTTTCTTGTTACTTCCAGAACCTAAAAGGGATAACTTCCGGCTTGCTTCAATCTATTTTTCTGACCCCGGGCCTCTTTGACTGTTCCTTATCTTTTCGGAACGGTTGTGAAATAAACACAATGGGCATGAAATTACCTCGCAGTCATGCATACCATCGAACAGGGTACAATTATAATGTATTGCTCTTGCCCCCCCCCTCGTCGGTGATAATTGTTTACCTTCGAGATAATCAATATACTCTCATTTACCCTGGACAGCTTTACCGTGTTTTTTAATCCATTTCAAATCTTGCATACCTCACTCAATATCGTTAAGCAGCAAATTCAATGTAAACTTTTCGAGAACCGTCAATCGTGCAATCAATTCAACAAGTTCTTTTGTGCTCATCTTATCAAAAACCGCCGTAAGAATTTCAAATAGCTTTTTTCCATTTTAGCACCTCCAAGGCTTTTTGGATTCTTCTCTCTACTGCCAAATTCGCCAGGTATAGAAGGCACACCGCTCTTCCTGTCCTGCTAAACTCAATCACTCAGCCATCGGTTCCGGTAATTTCCTGTCTGTCTCTCCAATGTTTTGGGCTTCTGCTTTTTAGCCAAAATATTGTGCTGTAACGTCCGGATTAATATTCTGCGTAGAGTACCTCCACAGGTTTACCGTCACAACGGACGATCTTCATCCGCTGCCTTTCAAAGCATTGCCCTGATAACCTCGTGTTGGTGTTCTGAAATTATTTTTACTGAAGGCATATTTGTCAAAAAAATAAATCGTATCGAGTACATCTTCGGGTATGCACTGGCCGCTGTCGAATATGGCAAGACCGCCCGCACTCAAGGTTATTTCAATCCTCTTGCCCTGGCATTCGTTTATTGCATCAAGAGCATTGTCAAACCAGTTCCTTAAACACAGCGAAAATCCATCTTGGTTCGTCAAGTCCTGTTAATTGACCTTAGCCCTGATGGAGTGAAATATTCGGCCTGCCTGGTTGATGTTAAGACTTCACGCATCTGTTGCCTTTTTTAAAACTTGTAAAATATGCAATTTTGAAAATATGGCAATGCAAGTCTGTAAAATCGTAAAATCCAAATTTTACAAGTTTAGTCATTTTTGAAATCTTTTTTGCCGGTCGAATCTCTTTTGCCGAAAAACAGGGTATGTCCTGTTTTTTTTATTTCACGCATAGCCGCTACCCCTTTTGTCCCTGAAATAATTTGTAGACAGTTTTGTAGACACCCCATATATAGGGGTTAACCATTCGTAATCATTGATGAATGTGTGATTGTATATTATATACACACAAAAAAACGCACACACGGAAGACACATCCTCGTGCCTATAGGGACTGCAAAAGCATACTTTTACCAACAATATCATATTGTTATGCTCGTTTTTAGGGGTGTCTACAGTTTTGTCTACATTTTTTCTCATTCGCTCACCAAAATGTAAACCTTGTGTTTTTGGTCGTAGAAAACTTGTTTATCGGTAAGAAGATTTTCAAGGGCATTGTTCCACAGGTATAAACCGCTTCGATGGGCTGAGGTATTCTGCTGTAACTTACGCCTTGCCTGTGGCTCCAGATTCAATTTACGCTTTATCCGTTCTTCAATTTTTGCAGATTCGTTGTCGACGTCAATGGGGTCAAATTGTTGTCTTATCTTGTACTCCCACTCAACAAGTTCAATTGCAAGTTTGATGATAGGGGTGTCAATCTCTTCCTTGAGTTCATTGACTGCAAAAAGAAGCATGAAACGTAGCGCATACTGGTCAAGCCTCACTGCATGGACTGATTTGTGGTCTAATGGTATCAATATATTATGAATTATATTAGTTATTTACAACGTTGTAATCAAAACATAAGACTAATTGTCCCTCTTCTGTCCCGCATTATTTTTCAAGGCAATAAAAAAACCCGAATCTCTCCGAGGATCATGTACTTTTTTATGCATTCTCTGTTTTAAAATATTCATTGATATCATCCCTACCATATAGCTCCATGTCTAAACGTGCTCTATGTGCATCCTGAAGCATCTATATCCTTAAAACCGTCCGGGGACAGGTAGGAAACGCCCCAAAACGGACAATGAACCACTTGCCATACTCGAAGGGTATTTCAACCTCAACCGAACCCGGATCAAAGAAAAAGGCTTTCCAACGTGCCGTTTATGCACTCCAGGATTCCAGGTTGGTTGAAACACTGGATGATTACTGCTGGCCTGCAAGGGACAGGGGACATTGACGGGACATGTCTCAAGACAGTTGGGGGACAAGGGACAGGGACGGGACAATGACGGGACATGTCACAAGACGGACAGGGGGGAATTTAAAAAATGGACAGATTGTGTTAACCCCTCCGTCTGACTAATAGTTGCTACACAATAAACAACGGGTCTCTACGTTGCCCTGTAATCGATTTAATTGAATGCAGGTACCTTATTCACGTCTAAAGGCAATGATTCGAAAATGGCAGCCGTTCTCGGGTTGCTTTTTGTGCCTTGCGTTTCCCGCTGTTGAGAATTATTTTAGCTGAAAATCCCTCAACACGGGATCGCAACGGCAAATGTTCCCCCGGACTGTTAAAAAAACGAAAGGCTTGAATGCCCTTCCTCGAATGCTTCTTCATCTGGAGTATTGTTCCTGGGGGTCGGGTCATCCGGTAGTGGGGATATCAGGGATTTGCAGCAGATGGGTTTTTGTAGTGACTTTCACTTAGTAATACTCAGGGGTAACCATAGTGAAAGTTGAATTTGCCTGTTATTTAGAACACCTACGAAGCAAGCATAGGGCCTTTTGGCTGTAACCGTGAATTACCACATAAAACATGCAAAGTGAGTTGAATACCTTAATGCTGCTTTTTCCTCTTCTCCTCATACATCAATGTATCTGCCTGAGTCATAAGCTCGTCAAGGGTTAAGGAGGTTTCGGTATTATAGTGCGCTATGCCTATGCTTAAGGAGAGTTGATAGCTTCTTCCTTCAGGTCTGTTGTAATTATCAAGGATATTGCGCAGACGATGTATGAGGACTTCTCTGGTTTCATCGGATGTATCTATGGCAAGGATGGCAAATTCATCCCCTCCCATACGGCCTATGATATCCGATTCCCTGAATACCTCTTTGAGGATGGTAGCAATCTCGATAAGTGCTTTATCGCCTTCATGATGACCCAATGTATCATTAATCTGCTTCATCTTATCCAGGTCAGCAAAGAAGAGGAGCATGTCCTTCTTTGTCCTCTCTGCTACCTTCATCTGCTGCTGGGCAAGGGCGAAGAACCCCCTCCTGTTATATAATCCTGTAAGTTCGTCGGTAATCGATAAGGTAGAAAGGTGATCTTCCAGTCGTTTTTTTTCCGTAATATCATCATACACTGCCACAAGCTCACCCGAAGGCAGTTTATAGATATAGTTGTCACGCCAGCCGTGAATCCTCTCGTCTTTGTAGAATGCTGTCGGAAAGTGTTCTAACTGCCCTGTTTTCCACACCCTCTGGAGCACTTCATAGATGCCGACATCTTTAACACCGGGAAAAACATCAAGTATCGATTTTCCTATCAATCTTTCCTTAGAGATGTTGTCAATTTTTTCCCCTGCCATATTAAAATCTTTAAAGATAAAATCCCCACCGTCATTTACTGCGTCATACACTGCAACTCCACTGCTCATATGGTTAAAGAGCTCCCTGTACCTTTCTACAGAATCATATAATGCCTTTTGTGACTCTTCCCTCTCGTGTATCTGCTTACCCAAGCGGTTAGAACCAAATCCAATCACTGATAGACCAATGAGCCAGAGAAAACCATGGGCGAGGGCAAGCTTTATTCCCGAAGACCGCAGAATTTCCAGCAGGGGTTTCATGGGTATGGACACGCTTATTCCACCCCGGACATCTCCTTCTTTATACCCTTGAGAAGCATGACATTTCAGACATGACTTTTCTGTGATGAATGGACGCATAATGCGCATATAATCTTCACCTGATATCTTTTCAACGGCATTCACCTGCTTTGTACCCTTTTCAAAGGATTCCAGAGCCTGGGTTTCCCATGGGTCCGGGACGTTTTCGGGACGCAGAGGATTAAGACTTGTTATATGTCCATAAGCACCCTGTAACTTTGCCGCCATTTCATTCACCTGACGGTTCATATACGCAGGGTTGATAAGTGTCAGCGTGAGGCCTGAAGTAGTAGTGAGATCGCGGTTGGGGACACTCAGGAATGGATTGGGAAGCACTTTGTTTGTAACGGGCACATAGACACCCCCGTGTCCCGAGTTCCATTTCCTGTACAGAACATCCTTATCAAAGGTAATTTCTCCGGTAATCCGGGCAATCGTCAAAATTTCCTTTCTCTGATGTACTATGTTCCAGCTTAAAGACCCGGCTACAACCGCAGTCCATATTACCACAATGGCCCAGGTGTAAATCTTATAATTGAATGACCAAATTATTTTTTTGTCTTCATTTGCCATATGTTTCCTTGCATCTGTTGGTAACTATAAATTCTTTAGTCAAAGATCTACGTTACTCAAGCATAAACCCTTTCTCCCTGAACAATCTCAGACACGCATCCACCACATGTTCATCATACAGGACACCCCTGTTCTTCTCAATTTCTTGCAGTGCTTTTTCAATACCGAGTCCGGGCCGGTAAGTCTGGTCGCAGCATATCCCTTCC
>CAYMTB010000149.1:0-9145 GCA_964393225.1 uncultured Syntrophorhabdaceae bacterium | reverse complement strand
GACCTCTATGGCCATACCGAAGCCGTCAACACCGCTCAGGTCGAACGTGTCGCCGGCACTCGGGGTTAACGTGGTAATTTCGACAAGTATTGTGGGATTGCTGCCGCTCGATTGATTAGGGACCGTTTCAGCACAATTAAGTACCCCTGCGCAGTCACCCAGTGTGCATGCAGGGTTGAGACGGCACGCTCCCGAACAACCACTAGCCACCGGGATATTAGTGTCGCATATGGCCCTATTATCCCCGATGAAGGCTATGCAATCATTATTGGTTTGGCAGCATGTATTTATGCAAACCCCGGCGTAACATGATGTTGCGACGCCATTATGGGAAGGGCAGTCTGCGCTTGTTGTACACGTGGGGTAAAAGATGGTACTGCTGTCGAAGGAGCAATCGGTCCGTGCCCAGAATCTGCCGCTGGGCCAGTTACTGGGGATACACAGGGTTTGTGTGGATGATTGCCCGAGCTTCCATTTCCAACTGGAACTGGGCACTGATTGTTTCGCGCCATTTATGGCGCCAACCCAGACATCACTGCTATAATTGTTGATAAAGCTGAATGTTCTCTGACCTGCAGTGCAAGAAGTCTGGGCATACACATCGTAAGGAATGCCGAGCGATACAATGAACAATGATGCGATTAGTAGATACAGTGTTGTTTTTTTCATACAACCCTCCATTTGATCCAAAGTTTGTATCATTCGGTCCGTTACCCTTCTCACTTTCCGACATTATAACGGATTAAACGCTACTCAAACTCAAACCCCTTCTCCCTGAACAATTTGACGCACACTTCCACCCCTTTCTCATCATAGAGGATACCCTTGTTGTTCTCTATTTCTTCGAGGGCGACATCAATGCCTTTTGCAGGTGTGTAAGGACGGTGGGAGGCGGTTGCTTCAACCACATCAGATACAGCCATAATCGAGTAGGATTTGTTCACCTTTCAGTCTCTGCGGATAACCTGAACCGTCTAACCGTTCATGGTGCTGGAGGACTATTTCGGCTACGGGATAGGACAATCCAATATCTCTTAATATGTCATATCCCGATCGAGAGTGAACCTTGATGAAGCTCATTTCTATGTCCAGATTCTAACATATAAACTGGACCGGTTTATTGGAGGCAGGTCAATCTACAACCAAGATATTTCCCATTTGCTTCCTGCATTCTTATAGTGCACCATCTGTGCCAAACGTGATGATTGTCACACAATTATTTTAAAGTTAATTCTAACCGCTTGACAGTATGAGGTATTTAAATTTGTGACCAGGCGCTCGGGGTATTATTACGATAGGGATTGCGGGGAAATAATGAGAAACAGTATGAATATTCTTACAGAAGTGTAGAGATTATCTTACAGATGGAAGACAGGGGTTAGAAGGTTAGCTAAACTTCCAATCATCTGAATTCCTTCACGCCGGAAACCTCCGCGGCTCGGCCGGAACATGGACGCCCGCCTTTATCTTCATGGTCTTGCTGCAAGGGGTAACAACAGGTTGACGACCGCGTACCCCATCAAAAAAACAACAAAGGACACCTTATCGAAAAATCACCTCAGTTTCTCTTGACCCATTGTGTCCTCGATATAAAGGGAGATGGTCGACTGGACCCAGGGTAAGGAAGATGGTTGCCAGCCCGATTGCGTTGACCATAGCTGTGAGAGTAATCCCCTCTGCCGGAGGAAGCATTGACCCTACAAAAATGTTGTTTCCAACAGCAGCGAAGAGAGCACCGACACTGCCTTATGAAAATGTCAATGACCTGCGTCGTCACGCTTTTGTGAGATAAACAGGGTTTATCGGCTTTATGACTGGTCAACTTTGATGCTTGATGTTCACTACTATTCCAACATAATAAACGATTACCGCTTCAACTATTGTACTGTGAAGAAAACTCCTCTATGCAACATTTCGGGAAGCTATACGTACCAAAACATGCTTTCTCTCTTAATATTAGTTATTTACACCCTGTTTTCCTTTTGTCTGTTTTCTTCTCTCTCATAGTATCTTCTTCTTGTAAATATAGCATAGGATCATCCACCAAGATGGTCAGCAGGGGTTATGCCCACCATCTGTGGTATGTTGCCTGTTAAAATATGCAAATTATTTGATGGGTTTCCTCAGCAAGTCGCTATGCCTGTCTAAATTATCTACAATTAATTCAGACCAGAACTTGAAGGCGTCGCCGGCCGAACCCCATTTCGTGAACCGCTGCTCAAATGCTGCCTTCTGCTGATCTACTGCCAGGACGATAACTTCGTTAGTCATACTATCAATGGCCATAATCTCGATACACGTTTGGCCGCTGCCGGCCCAACCGCCGGTTACGCCCTTCTTTATGAGACTGATACCCAACCCGGAAGGAAGGATAGATGTGATAGCGCTTAACCCAGGCCTGCTTGGCTGGATATTTGTGATGGCGATACGAATCCGAACTACATCAGGACCAGGCTCGGACACAATTGGGTGCTTACCCTTTAAGGCAGACACTATATTCTTGTCAAAGGCATCCGCCATTTCTTTCATCTCCTGTGGATCAACGCCCTTGTAGTCAGCACTTTCGCCTAAGAAGAAGATGACGCTGTCCACCATGACCTTGTTGTATTTTTTGGGCTGGATCCCCTTCTTGATCCAGCGCAGCTTGGCCCCGTCAGGTGGTCCTGGCTCCAGCAGTCCATATACGGCCGGATTACCTAAAAATCCTGAAAATGGTATGTCCTGAGCGGCCCCTACAGATGATGTGAATGCAAACCCGATTACTACTGACATCAAAATTCTTTGCATTAGTTTCATGTTTTCTTCCTCCTATTCGATGTTCATACTGTTCGTAAATAAAAAAGCCCATGGTATATACCACCCGGGCTTAAGTCTTGCTCGCGCTCTGGCAACCCGGTTGCCCCCTGGGGACCCGTGGCTTTCCGCTCCACGATCGCTCGCGGTTTGGCTTTGTCAATCAATTCGAATTTTAAAATAATATGGGTCGATGGCATATGTCAACTGGATATTCAATATAAGCATCGCTCTTAGCTGACCTAAAACCGATCCAGTTTTTCACCAGAGTTCGTCTCTAAAAACGAGGAGAGGATTAATACGGCAATAGGCGACAGGACCCCTCACGAGGTCTACTATGGGGCTGCCAAACCCCAAAACTAACACCACAGATGGAGGAGAGAGCCTACCTTAAGGAAGTATCATAGTGTGGATAGGTTTAATCAGAGCTGCCAAGGCAGCTCTGATTCTATTATTTTTCAACATGTTTGCTCTATCGTCCATGAAGTCTGAACAGCCTGCGCCCCTGACCTGTGGGCAGCAACATTGGTTAAAAAATGTCCCTTCTTAGCATCAGATAAGCAAGAATAATCCCATGGGCTGTTCAATACAGCGGACGGCTGTTCAATAAGGGTTTACCTTGATACGATACTACGGAAATTTCTCATTAGTGCGACAATGCGTCTCAATATCTCATGGATGAGAATTCTGTGCAGAGTGGCGGGGGCCTCCCTGCGACCTTCTCTTTTCTTAGTAGATACCCACGACGGGCGTGAGCCCGCGGGTATCCTGTGTCCTTCTCAGGATCTCAGGTGGTTCCTTTTCTGCCTGTCGGCCTCCCTTCGGTGATGTTATTGAAGCTCCTCTGCGTAGAGTATGCAAAGGCTATGTCGTTTTCAATTATATTTTGTTTAGTTTTTTTGTTTTCAACAATCCTATACCCATTATCAGGAACACAAATACAGTTACAGGCCACACGGGGTGTACAATTCTGTGTATCCCGAATATGAAGGAGAGAAATAGGATTGCTATAGTGCCGATAAGGGAGATATAGGCAAATATACTGTTAATCCTTTTCCCTATCCACCCGATGAATACTATGTAGACGATTGCGCTCAATAAGACAGCGATCCAGGTAACTTCCCTGAGAATCTCTTTTACAAAGAATCCGAGGAGCAATGATACAGCACCAATGAGAAGCGTTGTGATTCTTGAAACAAGAAGGAGTGTTCTGTCGTCACTTATTTTAAACAGCGGCGCCACATAGCCTTTTACTGCAAGTGTGGTGGCGCCCATCAGGAAAGGTGATCCTGAACTCATAAGCGGCGCCCACATGCTGATAAGAAAAAATATTGCGATAAAGGGCGGGACAATATCGAGAAGGGCAGGGAGGGCACCAAGAGAGGGTATGTCAGGGAAGACATATTTTGCAATAATACCGCACAGTGCAGCCATTGCAACAACTGGTATGGCAATAAGGTTTCCTATTAAAATACCCTTTTTGCCTTCTTCAAGGGTTCTTGCCGATGAAGCTGTATTGATAACCGGCTGGGCAAGGACTCCCAGGGTAAAATTAATATATGCCCAGCTTAATGCCTGGAAGACCCCTAAATCGCCGAATGGCTGGAAATAAAAGGTGTGATGCGTCATTTGGGACAGCGCACCGGTATTAAAGATGACATAAAAACCGCCCAGGAAGATTCCGATGATGATTGCAGCGATGTGTATGAGATTTGTATATGCCGTTGCAACAAAGCCGCCCATTACATTGTAGAGGGTGAATACTATTGCAGTAAGTACCATCCCTTCTTTAAAGGAAAACTGACCTTTCAGGATGACGCTGAGTATTGCACCGCCGCCGACGATCTGCATGGTAACGACCCATATCGAGAAGATAAGCTGCAGTATGCCGGCGAGCTTCGTTGTTTTTTTATCGTAGAGACTGCCTACGACATCGAGTATGGAATACGTTTTTTTGCCCTGCAGTATTTTATTGATTAGAAGACTTGTAACACACATGGCGAACCATATGCCTACCTGGAACCATAGGGCGCTGATCCCGTGAATATATGAGCCTTGGGCCATGCCTACTATGGATACACCGCCGATCCATGTCCCTGCAATGAGCACTGATATGAAAGGGATGGAGAGGCCTCTCGATGCGACAAGATATGCTTCGGATGACCTCGATTTTCTTGTGACGTATATCCCTGTCACCCATAAGAGGCACACATATCCGGCTATGGTGAAGAGATAAACGGTCTTCATCGCTTTACCTCCTACTGAAGAATTCTGTTAAACGCTCCTTGAATAGTGGTTTTCCGGCAAGCTCGGAAACATAGAACCTTTCTTTGTCGAGGTGGTTTTCAAGACCTGAAAACATGGAGGCATTCACAAGGTCCTTGAAATACTTTATGGTTTCCATGGGGAGCGTTTTAATCTCATTGATGAGATCTGTTAATTTTCCATCTAATTCATCTTCTTCTACGACGACATTTACAAGCCCCAGTTCCTTTGCCTCGGCCATATTGATATTTCGTGATAATAAGTAAAATTCATTAAAACGTTTTGCACCGACAAGCCTGGAAAGCAATATACTCCCACCACCGTCAGGGGTAAGACCTATCCTCCTGTATCCCATGTTCATTATGGTGTTTTTTGTGGCAACAGAAAGATCACACGCCAGGGAAAGTCCAATGCCTGCGCCCACTGCTACGCCTTCCAGTACAGCAATTACAACGGCGCCGGTACTCCTTATAAGCTTTATACTTTCGTGGAGGACGCCGGCCATTGTATCGATGCGTGATCCCGGATCTTTACTTTCTTTAAATTCAACAAGGTCTCCGCCGGCACAGAAGGCTTTTCCTGATCCCCGAATAACTATTACCTGAGCGCCACTGTTATCAGCTTTTTGCAGTGATTTGTGAAGATGGACGAGGAGTTCTGAATTCATTGAGTTTTTCTTATCCGGTCTGTTAAGAGTTATTGTGTATGTCCCATTTTCGGACGATTCTAATATTACTGACATTTTTCCTCCTGGGTTTTAAGCTAATGAATTTTCTATGATTAAATATTTGAGAAGAATTTGCAATACAAAAAGAGAATAATTTTAAACGTGGTTAATGCCTGTACCGGTTGGTTATAGGAAAACTCATGTCTTTTCCAAATGATTTTTTTGTAATTTTTATACCGATCGGGGATTGTCTTCTTTTGTATTCGTTTATTTGAATCATGCTGACAATTTTTTTTACCAATGCAGGATCATTTCCCATAGCGGTCAGTTCCTGGATTGTTTTGTTGTCTTCTATATATGCTTCCAGAATGGGGTCGAGAACCTCATAGGGCGGAAGAGTATCGGTATCCTTCTGATTGTGTTTCAATTCTGCAGTGGGGGCCTTTGTGAGAACCCTCATGGGTATTACCTCAGTGCCGCCCCTTTTGTTTATCCATTGTGCCAATTTATATACAAGTGTCTTTGGAACGTCCTTTATTACGGCAAAAGCCCCTGCTGTGTCACCGTATAATGTGGAATAACCGGAGGCGACTTCTGATTTATTGCCGGTGGTCAATACAAAACAGCTGAAGTTGTTTGAAAATGCCATGAGGATGTTGGCCCTGATACGCGGCTGGATATTCTCCAGGGTTAACTGCGAGGGTGATTCATTATTGAAAACTGATGTCCACAGGTTTAGATAAGAGCTATAGAGGCTATCAATGGGCACCTCTACGAACTGCGTATTTAAATTTTTTGCGATTTCACGCGCATCAGATTTACTTTCTTCAGAGGTGTATCGCGTTGACATCGATATACATGTCACATTTTCTTCGCCAAGAGCATCCCTTGCGATTACAGCGACGAGCGCTGAGTCAATGCCACCGCTCAGGCCGAGCACAACCTTTGCAAAACCGTTTTTTTTCACGTAATCCCTTGTTCCAAGGACAAGAGCCCTGTAGACCTCTTCAATGTATTCCAATGTACGCGCGATTTTGTTTTGAACCGGTAATCCCTTTTTCATAAATTTGTAGGGTATACTTATGCTTTTTATTTTATAGTCAGGTAACGGGATATTTTTCTTTAGTTTGATGTCTGCCAAAAGCAGATCTTCTTCAAAAGCAGGACTTTTTGCTATGATTTTTCCGGTTGTGTCTGCTACAAAACTGTTGCCTTCAAAGACCCATTCATCCTGTCCCCCTGCCATGTTAAGATAGGCGATGTATTTCCCGTTCCTGGAAGCTACCCCTGAGACCGCCTTTTCTGTTTCGGCTTGTTTCCCTCTATAGTAGCAGGATGCATCGATACACAGGACAATTGACAGAGAGGTATCAGGTTTTAGAATGCTGTTATTGCTGAGATGCTTTAGATCGTTAAGAAAGACCGAATAAAACTCAATGCCATCGAGGTTGTATAAGGTATAATTTCTGCCGCGTTTAAAATATTTTGAATCATCAAAAACGCTGGATTTTGTGAGATTTATTTTATGGTACGTATCTATCAATGTTCTGTTTGCAATGATACCTGCCGCGTTGTAGAGCTTTTTATCCATTGAATCTGCGAAACCGACAATTGTCACGATATCTACCGTGTGTGAAATAATTTTATCCAGATGGGAAACGGTGTCCTTTAAAAATGTCTTGTTGAAAAGGAGATCTTCAGGCGGATAACCGGTTACTGCAAGTTCAGGAAATATTACGATATCGGCATCATTTACCCTGGCTTTTTCAATATATTCGATTATTTTTTCTGAATTTCCATTCAAATCTCCCACTATGGGGTTAATCTGTGCCAGTGCAATTCTCAATGTTTCCATGTATATTCTTTATAGCATAGCGTTTCGTTGTTATTCAAGTGCAAGAGTCCAGGGTAAATATTTACACGGGGCAAACCAACTCATTGAAATAAATCGTTTACCCTAAACCTTTCCAGTCATTAAAGAATCAGCGTCTCGATGACCCTGCGGATCGTATCCATGAAGCTTGTCAGGCTATTCGCTCTTTTGAATTCCCCCTTTCGGTTATCTCTTGCGCTCGGTGTGTTCTCGACAATCAGAGAAAAGGTTAAAATCATCTGCCTGAATAAAAATAATCGTTTGACAGGACTGTGCCCATTGTTATAATTCACTTATGTTTCATGATGGGTATTTTTATTTCCGGAGGAAAACAGCATGACAGACTCAAATCCTTTTGTCGGCACATGGAAACTGATTTCGTGGGAAGCTGCGCAGCCCGATGGCACGATACAGCATCCCTTCGGTAAAAACGTTGTCGGGTATCTGATCTATGCTGCCGATGGTTACATGTCAGTTGAAATAATGGACCCTGATCGGCAGCAGAGTGATCCGAGCTTTACCCTCAAAGCCCCTGCCGCCCCGGCCCTCCCGGATACGGATCGGGCGCGGGCCTACGACACCTATCTTTCCTATTGCGGAACCTACACGGTGGAGGGTAATGCGTTGACCCATCACGTGAAAGCCGGGTTGACCCCCGGTTGGACAGGTTCGGAGCAGGTCCGGCCCTTCTGGTTTGACCACGGCCGTCTGATCATTGAGCCAGGCGACAACAATAAATTGACCTGGGAAAGGGCAGCGAAGCATGCCTGAGTTCCGGAAACTCGCGAAAGGTGTTTATGTCTTTCTGCAGCCACCCCTGATCTGCTACAGCAGTGCCGGAGTCATCATCGGCGACCGGGATGTGATCGTAGTCGATAGCCTGGCCAACGCTGCCATGACCGAGTGCCTGCTGACGGAAATCCGTAGAGTAACGGACAAACCGATCCGCTTCCTGATAAATACCCATTCCCACTTCGATCACATTTACACCAATCACCTTTTTCTGGAGGCCCCCGTTATCAGCACCCACCGGGGGGCGCAAGAAAACGGAGGCCAACCGGGAGGTCCAGGCCAGACACGATGCGCTTTTCGCCAGGCTTTTTTCCGATGTGGATTTAGGGGGTGGCCGCTATACCCCGCAGGATATGAGGTTCAGCGGCAAGTCTTACCTTATATCAGGGAAAACGTGAAGTCCGCGTGTTTGAACTGGACGCGGGACATTCTGAATCTGACGTGGTGGTATATCTGCCCGAAGAAAAGATTGTCTTTTGTGGCGACATCTTCATAAACAGCATGCCGCCGCTGCCTGGCGAGGGCCACGTCACTGAGACCATTATCAACTATAAGGCCACCGAGGCCAAGCTCTGCTGCTTAGAAGTAAAGGCATTGGGGTTATCTAAATAATGCCGGAAAGGTGATATTTTTGGCGGAACAAAGATGGTTACATATTTAAGAGCGTTCCCTCTGCCATCGGGTGAATCATAAGGAAACATCAAGACCTTTGCATAATTTCAGTTTCCTGGCTTTTCCATCTTTATGATCATATT
>CAYMTB010000148.1:7205-9178 GCA_964393225.1 uncultured Syntrophorhabdaceae bacterium | reverse complement strand
CCTGACGGATTCGTGTAGTACCCCGTATAGTTTCCTTTATTAGCGATCGCTTCGTCATATTTTGGTACAGTATCCGGCAACGTAACCTTGCCGGGGGTAAAATCAGTCATTGTTCCCGTTCCCAACGCAGTCCCTTCATTGAGCGCATCTCCAAAACTGCCCGCGGCGGCAATACAAGGAAACAAAATACCGAGACCGATGCATATCAATAAAAAACACGATGTAATTCTTAAAGAAAACGAAGACAACAATTTCTTTTCCTCCAGATAAGATAGATATGTGTTTCACCCGTACCCGGTATGTTACGGTTTTCACCCCACAGAAGCGTTGATTTTCCCAGGACATGGCAACTCTCCGTTTCAGGGACAGGGCTAAGCATACTGAAACGGTACTGACTTTTTTTGATAACGGGCCGTATCATGTCCGATATCTGTCCGCACTTCGCTCCCGAGCCGCTTGTGTCAAGCTCCATCGCCCCCGGTATGGGGGTTCTCGTCAGTTTCGCAAGCAACCTTGCCGTAAGCAGGCTCGTTGTCCTGACAGGCGATCCAATCACTCCGGTATTTCCTGTGAAGGGGTAGATCGACCCCCAACATCCAGCGCACCAGAAAAGAGCATTGAGAGGGTAATCGGCGGATGCGGCGATACAGTCCGCAGAGCAGATGGCTTGTGCAATAGGATTGGCGAATACCGCAGCTTCAGCGTTTATCCACAGGCTTAACTCATCGTTGTTCCACATGGGGTCTACCTCGGTAAAGTACGCGAGGTCTATGTCCGTGTACAGGTTAGTACAGAAATCCATATCCTTGATGAATTCGAGTACGGACAAAACAGGAAACCCGTAATAATGGAGATTGTAGAAAGCCTTTTCACCGGTTTTTTCCCATCCTATCGTTCCCTGGGCGGCATATGCGTCCAATACATCTCCCAGTTCCAATCCGAACAGAAATGAATAACAGTTCGGTCTCAAAGTTGCCTCGATGACCGCATACGGTTCCCAAAACGATACCCATATGCCGCCGTGCAGCTTACCATCTATGGTACAGGAACAAACATAATCGGAGGGGTTGTAATCATCGGGGTTTTCGGTATCTACGTTATCAGGCACATTTCCGGCAGACATCACGATCACGCCCCCTATCCTCACCGGAAACATGCAATCCCAACAGATGTCTGTCGCAAGATTCGGGAACAAGTCTTTGCATACGGGGGATTCCCCATGGAGAGGGACCGACTGCGACAGCAGCACAAGCAGAATTATTAGAATGCTACAGCTTCTTTTCAGTGACACGGATGTACCTCCCTGATTGCTCTACGACTGCCGGTATTTTTTCGAGATGGAGCGCAGCGATGATCTGTTTGTTTATCCTGTAAAACGGGACACCGTACCGTTTCGAAAGTTCCTTTATATCTCCCGCCACAATGATGATCTTTTTCGGGTTCTGCTTGAGTGCGAATTTTACCTGTGCATCGTCTCTTCCGTCGATAATAACGTACTTGCCCAAAGGCGCATAGTCGGCGGGACTTATCTGTGTCCCCTCCTTTACGATAATATTCCCCGCATCGTCCGTAATGTCTGTTTCAAGGACATACTCAGGGTCAACGTGATATGACCTGTCCTCTTTCGCCTTCTGAAACTGTCCGTTAAATTCCGAGACCAAGTATATTTTTTTGCTGAAACCGTCCGCTTTCCCTGCAATTCTTTCCCGTATCTGTTCTTGTTTGGCAGCCACCATCGCCTTTATGCTCCGTTCCCTGACAGGATAGAGCTTTCCTGCTGTCCCGTAATTTTGAGGGGCATCCGTAAACATCTCAAGGGCGGCTTCAACGCTTACATCCCCTCTTATGATACCTTCTCCGTTACAACAGGTAACAAACGGCACCTGCTTGACTGCATGTTTATCAAACATGTCGGGAAGTAACGTCACGGGAAGGTTTTTGTTGAACACCTTTGCGAGGCGAGCCATATGTAT
>CAYMTB010000148.1:5527-7105 GCA_964393225.1 uncultured Syntrophorhabdaceae bacterium | reverse complement strand
TCGTACAACGGGATATTACTGCCGTTGAAATATACATACCCGCCTTTGGTGGGCTGCGTATTCTTTTTGACGAGCCACAGCTTGTAGGGAAGGCATTCCTGCCCCGCGATGGCGATACCGTAATGATTGCCAATAAAATGGAGCATGGAAGCCACGAAAATACCTATAACAATAACGAGAGTAATCTTTTTTTTAAATGTCATTTCTTACCCGCACGTCTTTTTACGATATACAGTTTCGTAGTTTCGTTTGCTTCAAGGGCATGTTTCTCGATGGACACCGCGAGCGTGTTTTCCTTGTAGAATTCTTTCTCGTCAAGCGTAACAGGGGCACGCGCCTTGAGAATGTATACTTCTCCCGACAGTAACGCCCCCGCATACCTTTTCTTCAGCGTTTTCGTCACTTCGTTCCATTCCGTTGCATCCTCTGTAAGGTTATCAACCGTATACCCCCTCGGCGGCACTTCGATATACATATTCTTTATCAGTTCCTTGATCGACCTTGTGTACCCATGCGACCGTTCCCAGTCGAGCGCGTCATATGCGTCATCCCTCGTCCTCAATACGATGGTTTCTGCGGGAATGCCCGCAGGCTTGAGGACAAGCGGGTAGATTGAACCGCTTGTATCAGTGATTATCAATTCCTGAGGTTCGGCAATACTTCCTGTGTACTTGACAAAGATATTCTTCCCTTCAACCTTTACATCAAGCGAACGACTGCTTGATATTGCTTTTGCACCGGAAAACGATGTTTTAATAACATTGAGGTCCTTTTTGGAGATTTCTATAAAGTTCGTTTCTCCTTCTACCGGACTTATTATCTGCATACCGTATGCGGTACTGTTGAGTAACAGCATCGCCGCGATAATACCCATGTATCGCTTCACAGAAAATATCATCTTACCTCCTTTGCCTCTTTTTCTTGAGGCTTCATTCTTTTTTTCTCTTGTGCTTTTTCCGCTTCCTCTTCCTTTTTCTTTTTCCTCTCAGGGAATTCGCTGTAGAGTTCATCTATTTTTACATTGTAATCCCGTACCTTGAACCTCACGTTTACAACCATTTTTTCCTGTGATATTTTCACGGAACCGACATACCTGACCGCAGTACCCTCCACCGATACAAAACGATCCTCAGCATTCACCTTCACCGATTCAGGAAAAAAAGCCTGAGTGATATTATTCTTTTTGAAGTAAGCCCCCTGTGAAGCAATCTCGTTTTTCAGTTCGGCAAGGGCAGAAGGGTCCGTGTATTCTGCAAGTACCTTTGAGTTGTACTCGGCGTTGATCGGTGACATATTGGCGGCAAAAGTCGTGAAGAAAATTCCCATCTGTTCCAGGTAGGAATCGGAGACTTTGTTCGATTCCAGCCAGACTTCTTTTTCGATTTTTGGAGGGACGACGATTACTCTGTCTTTCTTTCTGAGAGCCACAGTATTGAACACAATTCCGGCAGCGAGAATCATGCATAGGACTCTGAGAAAAAAGTTCTCTGCAAGGGCAGATTTCCACTCCTTTATCCATCTTTCGTAGAGCATTTGACCTCCTGGATGTTAGTGCATTTGTTATGTATTACTTTTTCG
>CAYMTB010000148.1:0-5427 GCA_964393225.1 uncultured Syntrophorhabdaceae bacterium | reverse complement strand
CGTAGAGCATTTGACCTCCTGGATGTTAGTGCATTTGTTATGTATTACTTTTTCGCGCTGTCATTCTCCGCTTTATTAGAAGGAAGTAAGTAACATGATAGTTCAGCGACCAATTTAAAAAAGGGGTATTTTATAGATGGATTGCAAAAAATGTCAGAACAAATCACATATACATTAATCCAGATTATTGCCCCTGGCTGAGCGTACCCTGGATTTTTTATTTACAATCGAGGTAGAATATTTTTATGAAGAATGTGGGTGCATTGAAGTACGTATAGCTTCCTCCTAAGCTTGGATGTATTTCAAAACTGTGAAGATTTCAAATGGCATTTGCCGATACCGTGTATTGCATTCAGAGACTATTTTAGGGTTCAGAAACTATATCAAGCCCAGTTTTTTCTTATACTCATTCACCGCTCTTGATTGTCGCTGTTGCAATAATTGTTATTGTATGTAATCACCCCTGTTGGTCCACAACAAACATAATTTTACCTTTCAGAAAAGATGGACAAAAATAACTATTATCAAAGATTGGCAATATATGACAAATGTGCTATAATATGACAAGGCTCTTAAGAGAATCAGGAGGTTATCGCTATGACGATGAATATCAATCTTACCCCTCATCTTGAAGATATAGTAAGGCAGAAAGTAGCGTCAGGCAGCTACGCCTCTGCAAGTGAGGTTATCCGCGAGGCATTGCGCCTCATGGAAGAACAAGACCGCGCCCGCTCGGCTAAGCTCGCACAATTGAGGCAGGACATCCAGGAAGGGCTTGAAAGCGGTGATCCGATCCCGTGGGACCCTAAGCAGATCAAGCAGGAGGGGCGCAAGAGAAGGGCCGCGCAAAACCCCGCTAAAGGACTGTGAAAATGGCTGCCGCCACACTACGCCCGCGAGCTATAACCGACCTTGCTGAAATCTGGAATTATATCGCGGATGACAGCGAACAACGGGCAGACGGTTTTATTGACCTTCTTGACCGGAAAATAAATATGCTTGCTCGACGGCCAAACATGGGCCGTGTGCGCGAAGAACTGGCAGAAGGCTTGCTCAGCTTCCCGGTAGATCGCTACATTATTTTTTACCGTTTCACACCAAAAGGAATAGAGATAGTTCGCGTCTTGCATGGCGCACGTGATCTCAACACCATTTTTAACGAAGATTATTGAAGGCTGCGGGGGTAGGTTTGAGGGCTGAACGGATTGGACTTACTGCTGAAGAGGGGCAATAAGCGGAAAGGCAGCAGATTATCTATCATGAAATCTTAGAAGGAGGAAATGTATGATTCTTAATGAAGAAGGGATTAGAGTTTTGTTTGATTGTCTCGCTTACAACGAACCGCGCCTCGAGGTGGTGCAGCAAGAGCAGCCGGACAGTCCTGAACCAGATCCAGATGCGGAAACGTTCCTGAAATACGATGGTATCAGGTGGGGACGTGATTTAGAGCTGTACGCTTCTTTTGTTAAAGTCATAGGGCCAAGGGGCCTGGTAGCCACGCTCTTGGAAGAGATTGTCCTGCCGCTGAAGGAGTTGTCCCCGCTGGCTTTCGTCAAGGGTATTGAATTGATGAGCGACTATGATATAGGAGGAGACCCTAAGGTATGTCACGACGTGTTTGACTCCTTGACCCATGTGAATTTGGGTGATTATTCCCATCCTGTTGATGTACAGCGACTTGAGGAGTTTTATTCGAATATGAAGCTTTCCAAACACAAATCTTGAGGCAATTATTTACGATCAATTCGTTGACCTGCCATTATTACAAGATTACTGCGCGCCCATATGGCTTGATCAAGTTTCAGGTGTGATAACATAACAGCACTATGAATAACGACGAAAATTGTTGGTCCGGACCTGCTTTCAGCGTGAGTCTGCGTCTATGGATTGGCAGCGGTAAAGATACTTTCTTTGGGCCCGGGCGGACCGAACTCCTTGATGCAATAGAACGCCATGGATCTCTCAGAAAAGCTGCGCTTGAGCTAAATATATCCTACCGGGGAGCATGGGGGAGGATTAAAAGAACTGAGGATGCACTTGGTTTTAAGCTCGTCGAAAAAGTAGCGAGCAAAAAGGAAGGGTACCGATTGACTGAGGCTGGGAAAGAGCTGAAAGAGAAATATAACGGCCAGAGAAGTCCAGAATTTTGCGATTGAAAAAGCCCGGATCATCTTTAGCATCGGCGCCATTAGCATTGAGTAAAAGAACTCTAAAAAGACTCTGGATAAGCAAACTATTTTTATAAGGCCCTTATCTGTTCAAAGATAGGGGCCTTTGTTTTTCAACATTTTAAGTGGTAACGGCTGCATTTAACAAAATACCCCTATGCTTTAGTTGGTGTTTGTTACGTATAGGCAGGTAAAATAATTTTCACATTTTACATGCAGGAAGCCAATAAAACCCACAACAATTTTCAATCAGCCTATTCTGACAATTCTCTGATGTAACTTTTCGGGCAATTTCTCAATGGTATAAATCCATGCCAATACAGGAAATGTATCATCACGCCCTCCGAACTGTTCTTCTTGATCTTCCTCAGGATATAGGCACATATGATACCCACAATCCCAAGAGCAAAAAGCATGTTGATGATGATGCCAATAAATATAGTGGCGGCGATAACAACGATTTCATCAATTTCCCAAAAGAAGAACGTCATCGGATCATCAATATTTCTGTTTATCATTACCATAATCTACCCCATCTTTTAAAAAAGCGAAGGGGGTTACTGCCCCCCTTGTTTTTGAAACTATTCCCTTATGACCGAAACCTCTTTTGTAAATTCAGCTTCTTCACCGGAATCGTCAGTCACTTTGAGACATATACTGTATATGCGTGTCACCGGCGCCTTGAATGATATGTTACCCGAACCGTTCCTGTAGCCCCTGCCGTCGTCCAGATCCCATTTGTAAGCTGATATTCTGCCGTCCGGGTCGGTGCATTTTGCCTTCAGATACACGTAACTGCCCACACCCAGTGTATGGTCTATGGTGCATGTCGGAGGCTGGTTCGGATTCACCGTGATGTCAACCGAATCTGTCGCCGTGGCGCCACTATTCATTGTTGCTGTATAGGTAACGGTATGTTCGCCCGGTTCACTGAAAGTAACCCTCAGGTATTCAGGCTTCGTCTTTTCAACGGCAACCCCATCTATCTTCCATATATGGCTTTCAAGCCTGTCGAGTGATGTTTTTCCTGCTATGGCGCTTCTTGTATAGACATCGAGTGGGGCTCTCATGTGCTTGTTCGATACAGAGACTTTGAACCCAATTTTTATAGGAGACGCGCCAACGGTTATCGTCGCATTGTCCGTCGTTGTATTGTCATACTGGTCGGTTGCAGTCATCGTTACATTATAGGTACCTATCTTTGAAAAAAGGTGGTGAACAATCGTATTGGTAGTCGTCAGTGTTTCCCCGTCACCAAAATTCCAGTCGTAGGTGATGCGGTACTGAAGCCCCATGATCTTTTTAACCATGTAATCAATCTTGAACGTCACATTATATGGTCCTAATCCTTCCGTCTTTTTCACGTTAATTTTCGGAATTGGGAAGCTGTAGCCCACTGCCGTGATTTTGTACTGTGCCGCTTTTAATGTTTCATCCCTGTGACCGTTAACCCACCCCTCACATTTCAGGGAGTATGTCCCCTCGGCGGTCGGGGTTATCGTTACCTGTTCGCCGTCAACAGAAGACCCATCCGGGAGTGTCCACAGTATACGAACATCCAGACCACGGTATTTTTCCGGTATTACGGCTGTATAGATGTACTCTTCACCGACAAATACTGCTTTCTGCCCCGATATACTGACGGGGATTCTGGGAAGATTAACCGCATTTACGGTAAACGTTGCCGTTTTTATCAATTCTGTCCCTGTAAGAGCTGTTTCCGTCCATATCTCGTATTTCCCCGGCACTGAAAAAGAAACATTCAGTGTATCTCCCGCTGTTTCCTCTCCGTTGAATCGCCATTTTACCGTGCAGGCGCCGCCCGCCACACATGGCGCTACTACCGTATAGGTATTTTCAGCTTCAATGTATACGATTTTATCACCTTTTATTACGGGAGTAATGGTCCCCGCCCCGATAACTCTAATTGACTTTATTACCTCTTTTTTAATTGATGGTGATTCTGCCAACGATGCTGTTACCCTTATAGAAGCCACGCCTTCCTTGCCTGCCGTGATATTCGCGGTGCTGCCGTTCGGCGTGGTAACTGCATTGCTCATCACCCAGGTGTATTCCGGTGTTCCCCATAGCGCACTTCCATGCACAGTACATGTAAAGGATTCTTTTGCCAGTACCGTATCGGGGCACGTTACTTCCACCGTAACGGGGTTGTCCAGGACGGTCACCTGTAGCGGCGTATTAACCGCTATCGAAGGGTATTCCTTGATGTATGCATTTACCGATATAGTCTTTCCACCGGGAGTGTTGAACGATATCCCCGTGGTAGATGCCGTAGAGTCGTCAATATGTGCACCGGCGGTATTCCACAGGAGCTTCAGGGTGCCGTTCGATGCACCGGCGCTTATGGAGCAGTTTACCTTCTGCCCAAGATATACCTCTTCGGTACAGCCCACATTATAAATTGTCGGAGGTGGAACCGTCACGGCTATATTTGCCACCCGCTCAATATACATATGCGGAGACTCCTGTAAATACATCCTCACTCGTGCGGAATGATTACCTATCGCGCTAAACGCCACATTTGCCGCATCCGTGTCGTTGACGCCTATTATGTTGCCGTCTTCGTCGGCATCCCACAGAAAAGCGATTTTCCCCCAATCCGATGACCCGACGGCGGTGCAGGCTATCTGCGAGTACCGGCCTGCATTTGCGGGGCAATCAACGGCGAGAAACATATTCACCGGTGTTACGTTTACTGTGGCATAAGCCGTTTTAGTCCTGGACGGATTTTCTCTGAGACTTATCGTCACGCTTACCAGTTTAGTCCCTGACTCTGTAAAATACAGCGATGTCCCTTGTATGTCAGGGAAGGTGATAACGGCATCTGCTCCCCCCCACTGGTAGTTCAGTATCCCGTCACTTGTTGTTGCAACAACGGTACAAATCCCTGTTTCTCCCATTTTCAGGGTAGAGGGGCAGTTTACACTGTCAATTCTAAACAGTGACTCTACGTCAACATTGGCCTGGTGTTCCTTAAAAACGGTCGGATTTGTTATTGCCTCCACTCTCAGCTTGACGTATTTTCCGTTTTCCGGACTCAACCACCGTACCTTTGCGGAATTAGTATTATTTTCGGTTACAGTACCATCTGTCGTCCATACATAGCGGTATGTCATGCTTTCATCTTTCACTACCGTTGAAGTACAGGTGATGTCCTGGCTTGTGTAAGCCGTTGTCGGACAAACAACATTTACCAGTGATATGGGGTCATTCACAATAACCTGTGTGGTTCCGTATA
>CAYMTB010000147.1:0-9190 GCA_964393225.1 uncultured Syntrophorhabdaceae bacterium | reverse complement strand
GTTATATCAAATATTTCCCTTATTAAGTAACTTATTGTTATCAATCATGTTTTATGTTACCAGAACACATATTTGCGCTCTGGCACGATTATTGTAATGTGACTGGTGGGTTAATGAAAGGTGAAGATCAAAAAAAGTGGCGGAGAATTGAAGAGGTCAAGTACGTGAAGGTTAAGTGTATAAAAGCGGATACCTCAGTAAGTTATGCAGGCAACAAAAATGTTCAGTTGAAATTTACTGCTGACATCGCTGACGAACCAATAATGAGGAGGGTTTATGAAAAATAATTTGCCATCAGCAACACTTGTAGTTGCTGATAAAGATGCAGACACGAGCGCTGACACAGCATTCAAATTAGTCGAGAAGGGAGATGGATTGGGTGATGATAAAACATGCTATTTCATAGATGATGCGGGTTACCTTTTTAAAGCTGGTGACTATGAGAATGCTCTTATTGCAAATTTTTACCTCACGATACAATCGCAAGACGTTCGAGTCGATGAGGGTAAAACCAACGGAAGGGTGTTCCATTTGCAATTCCATCAGGACGGCTTGGAGATACCCTTCGACATCGATGAAAGCGGTTTTGTGAGCAACAAACTTCGTTTGAAAATCCTCGAAATAGGAGGACATAAAGCAATCCTTTACGGGTCGGCAAAAGACCTTGCTTTGGCAGCGCAGGAACTGTCAGAAGCGATAATTCCGGAGGCCGTCCTTTCCACGAGTAATGGGTTTGATGCCGATGGCAACTATTTCACTCGGGGCATAGTCATTACTCCGAAGGAAATTGCGAGACAGGACGAGTATCAATTTGACCTGTCAGAAAGCCGGTTTGCGAAGAATCTGTCTTTTGGCTATTTTACTCCAGACGAGTTGAATCGTACGGCGCTGAACATTAAGGAACACTTTCTCCAACTGAAAAGTCTCTCCGTGATGTTTCCCACGATGGGACATATTTGCCTGGCCCCTTTCGTCTCTCAGATAACCCGTTCAACGGGACGAAAGAAACCTGCTCTTCATCTTCAGGGGCCATCGGGTTGTGGAAAGTCGTTCATCGGCACGCTGGCAATGTCTTTTTTTGGAAATTTTGATGACCAGGTTCAATCATGGGAGTCTACAAAAAATGCTATTGAAAAAGAAGGGTTTTATTTCAGGGATGCCTTGTATGTGGTTGATGATTTCAAGCTCGGGTGTATAGACCCTAAAGTATTAATTGAGGTTATTCAGCACTATGCAGACGGGCATGGGAGATCTCGACTGAAACCTGATACAAAAATGGGGAACCTCTATTCAATTCGAGGTTTGTTAACGTCGACTGGTGAGAACTTTGTGTCCGGTGTTGAATCAGTATCAGCAAGGACAATCGTCATTAAGGTAGAACCCGAAATCAATCGGAAAAACGGCACCTTGTGCTGGCAGAGCAGAGGTACGTACAAGGCCTTCCTGCCATACCTTATTTATAATGTAATATCGGATCATAAATGGAAAGATACGTTCTGTAGCTTTGTCAATGACTACACAGACGTACTGGTAGAGAATGTTAATTGCTTGTCCAACGGTCTACGGATTTCGTCGAATTGGGCATTGAATGCGTGGGGATTTAGGCAGTTCACAAAAACTCTTGTAAAACTTGGTGTTATCGATAATACGACAGAAAACTCCATGCTCAACCACTATGATGAAATCGCAGCGGCCAACATAAGAGATCACGCCACCCGCATTGTCCAGGAAAATCCTGTCAATGTTTTCTTTGAGACAATTGGCCAGGCAATAGCGGCAGGAGAAGCGCAACTTCATGGAATGAAAGGGGTGATGAAAAGCGTACAACCGATAGGGAAAGTAAAATTAAAGGAAGGCTTGGTATACATTGTCCCCGATGCGGCTATTGAAGTAGTAATAGAAAGATTCAAGACTATAGGACAAAAATATCCCTTTACAAAAAATTCTCTCAGGGATGCATTGGCAGGTCAAGGAATGATCTCAAAGGTAAAAGATGGGCGTTGGACTGTGCAGGTACGTTTCCCTGACGGAACAAGACATCAGGCATGGGAGATAAACCTGGATGAGTTTAAAAAATGGTCAGGGATATAGCGAGGGGTTGAGCAATAATAGCTATGGCAAACAATCACGATAAATACTTTGATCTCAAAGACTTAGCCGAACACTCCTCTCTATCTGTGAGAACAAATAAAGATTATATCAGCAATGAGGACGATCCTCTGGAACAACGGAAAATTACCAAATTGTCGGCAAAAAAACTGTGATTATGTAGAATAGGTTAAACACAAAATAATGGACTTGACACAGCTAAAATCAATCGAGTATCTTCTTTCAAATGAAACAAATTCAGGAGAGAAGATGAAAGGCGCAATCCGGGTTAAAGAAAACTGCCCAAAGTGCAAGGAACCCTTTCAGCATTTCAAGCAAATAGGCTATCTATGCGCTGAATGCAAGACGGTCCCAAAAAAGTTTTACATTGACCTGTTCTGGAAAGGAGAGAGGATACGGTTATTTAGTGATAAGCAGGGGCAGACACTCGATACATACAAAAGAGCGCAAAATCTTCATGAACACATAAATTATGAAATCAAAAACCGTGCTTTTGACCCAACAAAATATTTGAAAGCTGAATTAACAAAATTTTGGTGCGTTACACTTTTAGACGAGATGTTTAATGATCGTATAGATAACATTGCACCAACCTATAAGAACAACTATACCCGTATGTGTAAAGTCGGAAAAGATTACTTTGGCACTAAAGATATCAGAGAAATCGAAAACTATGATATTATCAATTATGAAAGGCATCTTAAAGATATAGGATACACACATCCAAACACCAGAAAAAAATATTTGAGTCATTTTCACAGTTTTATCAATTACTGCATGATCGACAGGAAGATACCTGGAGTTACCATGCCCGCATTTCCAGATACAGAAACAATAGAACCAACAATACATTGGTTAAATGCAGAAGATCAGCAAGCCATTTTCAACGATTTTGTTTCTGATGAAAATAAACCTATTATTGCATTAATGATGATTTATGGCCTTAGACCAGGCGAAGCGCGGGCATTAAAGTGTAAAGATGTTGATTTCAAAAACAACAGCATTACAATCCATGCAAGTTTTTCGAAGAACATATACAGGCCACGCCGTAAAGGAAAACATGCCAAATCCCTTATTTTACCTATACACCCAGAACTTAATGAATACATTGAGAAAAGAATAAATAACAACCATCCCGAAGCATGGCTTTATCCAAATCCAAAAACAGGAAATCCTTACGGTCAAAATGCGCTTGGTAAGCTTTGGAAAAAAATACGCTCGTCCATTGGTCTACCTGAAGAATTTAAACTTTATGGAGCTACCAGACATAGTAGAGCAAGTCAGGCTGCAACAAACGGTACCAATAGTATTACGATAAAAAATATATTGGGTCATGCAAATATTAAAACAACGGAAAAGTACATGCATTTTGATCTAAAAACCTTGCAAATAACTTTGGAAAAATTTACACTTAAAAAAAGCGACCGTCACCAGACTGTCACTGAGGGTACTTTTGGTAATTTAAATGCTAATGATATTAAATAGATAGGCGGTATGATGAAGGCTTCGAGACCCTTCACTCACCCCATAACATATTGATATTATTAAGAAAGCTGTTTTGAGAAATATCAATGGTTTGCAAGATTTTCACTTATAACTATTCGTAATCGTTGAATTAATTTTATCACCTTTTATCGGTTCTATATCGGTTCTATTTTGCAGTTTTATCACCCCCCTGGTGTTCACTGCTTCGCTTAGTCTATCCATTTTCGTATGAAGGTATTTTTGTTCTTTAACCATCGTTACACCGTTGCTTTGAATCGTCTGTGTAGCAAAACTATGTCGAGTGCCTTCATTCCTTTTATTGATTTTTCTCTGTTTGCTGCAATCTGCATCTAATTGATGCAACAAGCATTTCAAACCCTTCCTGTTCCAGTTTCAGGAGAAAATTAAGCCGGTTATCTGTCCTGAGGAGTTCCCGGATAATCATTAAAGGCTTTTCTTTTGTCATGGGGGTCTTTGCAACATGCTTCTACTTGTTATTGATAAAATCGAATGAATTATGGAGAACCTGAACATAAGTTTTTAATTTAACAATTTCTTTTGCGATGTGTGATTAACGTCATTGACAAAAATGTAAATGTAGCATACATATCTAAGTAGGTAATTGAAGTTAATTATAAATTGTTTTTAACTTTTGGTCTGTGAATAGATATATAAAACTTAGGGGCTTATATCATGAATCATAATAAGGTAAAAAATGGTCTGTTATTGGTATTTATTGGACTGGTTATATTTGTTCCGGTTTTTACACAGGCAGCAGATTATTTATACCAGTATTCTGCGAAATGGGGTTCCCAGGGTGCGGCGGCGGGCCAGTTCCAGAGCCCCTCAGGGATAGCAATAGACTCAACCGGCACTGTCTATGTATCGGACACAAGCAATAACAGGATACAGAAATTTACCTCCAGCGGCACCAATGTCGGCTCATGGGGCTCGGTGGGTATGGCTGACGGCCAGTTGAAGCGGCCATGGGGGATTGCCATAGGTTCTGATGACAATCTATATGTTGCTGATTCGAATAACTGTCGTATTCAGAAATTCACTCCCGCGGGGGCCTTTGTCGCCAAATTCGGTTCCTGGGGCTCAAGTGACGGACAGTTCATGATACCTGCCGGGGTTGCAGTAAGCCCCGATGGCATGGTCTATGTGGCTGATATGCTCAACAACCGCATCCAGAGATTTACCGCTGGTGGAGCCTTTTCTTTGAAATGGGGTTCTTCAGGCACGGGGGATGGTCAGTTCAATTCCCCAAACGGCATAACTGTTGATTCCAGCAACAATGTTTACGTAGTAGACAGCGGCAACAACCGTATTCAGAAATTTGCCTCCAATGGAACCTTTGTTGCCAAATGGGGCACCAATGGTATTGATGACGGGCAGTTCACGTACCCGATGGGGGTGGCAG
This sequence comes from uncultured Syntrophorhabdaceae bacterium, assembly GCA_964393225.1. Lineage (GTDB taxonomy): Bacteria > Desulfobacterota > Syntrophorhabdia > Syntrophorhabdales > Syntrophorhabdaceae > MWEV01. Next base: position 4,173 of record CAYMTB010000147.1, on the reverse strand, counting down.
TCGATCCTTCCGGCAATGTTTTTGTGACTGATGCCATGGGCCGCGTCCAGAAATTTACCTCTGAAGGGACGTTTATCACAAAAACGGGCGCTCTGGGCACGGGGGATGGCCAGATGAAACTGCCCGGTGCAGTAGCATTAGACACAAGCGGAAACATCTATGCGACCGATACGGACAACCACCGCATCCAGAAATTTGCCGCCGTTCAGGCATATTCAATCTCGGGCAGGGTATTGGACTTTGCTGATTTTGTCAATGTCATTCAAAATGCCACAGTCACAATTCTCGATGAGAGCGCAAACGCTGTTGCCACACCGCAAACAGATAAGACAGGCAGTTTTACAGCAACCCTCGCTCAGAAAGGGGATTATACAATAAGTGCCTCAAAGCTGGGGTATGAGATGAAGTCCACACCGCAATTTGCTGCGGTTTCAGATACAGCGCGCACCGCAACGGGAATAGTAATATATCTGAAATCAACAGGGCAGTTATCTGACGTAAGTTTTAACCTTTCGACGGGATGGAATTTCGTCGCGACGACAAAACAGCCCTGGGATCAAAGCATAGCGAAGGTGTTGAGCGACATATCATCAAAAGTCAGGATTGTATGGGGCTATAACAACCAGACGCAAGTCTGGTCGAGGTGGAAACCGGCCAGCTTGAACAATACACTGGCGACAATCGAGTCCGGTAAAGGTTACTGGATCTATGTGAATGAACCGGTGACGCTGACAATAACGGGGACAATCCCGTCATCTACATTACACCTTTTTGAGGGATGGAACCTCATCGGTTATATGGGGCAGGATAATGCCTCTATAGCATCCGAGTTGCAGTCCTTTTCCGGCAAATGGTCAATTGTCTGGCACTGGGACAACAGCATATGGTATGCCAAAGACGAGGTACAAACCAACCTTCCCGTTCAAGCATTGACATATTTCAGGAGGGGGAAAGCCTACTGGATAAGCATAAAATCCGGTACAGGGGGCGTATACTACAACCCGTCTTTACCGAAGATTTCGCTGAACCCTGATTTAATCAGTTATGGAAGCGTGGCGGTCAATGGCTCGTCCACAAAACAGGTAACCGTCTCAAATACAGGTACAGCGGCTATAACAATCAGCTCTGTCAGCCTCAGCGGCACAAACAGGAGCGAGTTTAGTCAGACCAACAATTGCTCAACTATTGCCTCGGGTGCTTCATGCGTAGCCTCTGTGATATTCAGCCCTACCTCGGCCGGTGCAAAAAACGCTGCCCTTGTAATTGTCTCCAATGACCCGGAAACGCCTTCAATAAATCTTCCTTTAGGTGGAACAGGGGTCATCTTGCAGTAGTTCACCCTTACGGTAAGCAGGTCAAAAGAAAAGATCAACACAATTACCGCTATTGAACAGATCATGCATGTTTTCATCATAGGTACTCCCTCGGTTTTACGAAACCTGTGTTGAGTATAAGCTCGTATTAATCTTTGTGGATAACAACCTACAGTTGATTGGACTTTGCAGTTCCTAAAAGCAGATTTTTATATTGAAGCGGTGAAGTATCGCGGCTCAATGACGGCTTTATTTTAAACGATCCGCCTTTAACTATGAGAGATACAGTTAACACTTTTTATGCCCTTGTCGGTGCCTGGCCTTTTTGTGGGCATCTTATAATTCACCCTTTTTCGAACCGTCACTGCACACAATTGTAACATCAGCATTAGTAATATATTCCCCTATATCTTTCTCAATGGTCTTTATACGCTTCAAAACTTCTTCCATTGACAGCCGGGCATTGAATTGAAGAAAAACCTCGATGAACACCCTGTTGCCGGAATATCTGCTTCTCATACCGCAGTATTGGTCATATGCATCGAAGTGTTTTGTTAAAATCTTTGTGACCACCAACTGGGATGATTCACTGATCGACTCATCCAGAATCTCGGGAATGTTTTTTCGGTATAACTGAAACATATTGATAATCATCAAACATATAACTATGCTTGAAAACATCGGGTCCATATACTCGGCGCCCTCAAATGGTTGAAATGTGCTGAAGGTAATTGACAAGAAAAGTCCTCCATTCGAAGCAGATTTGGTTACATAAATCCGGCTTTCCGCATCAAGATGAGACCTCTTCCTTTCTCTGTTTTCTTTCCTCGTTTGAATGAAGAGATAGGCATTCGATAAAGCAAAAATCAACGAGAAAAACATCACAATCCATACGCCGGCACCGGATGTTTTTTGCGGATGCATAAATCTGTTAAACACAACGATAGACAGTCCAATTGATGAAATAAGAAAAACAACGCCGATAATAAGGGCTGTCAACCCTTCAATCTTGCCAGGTCCGTAAGCATATAAAGGGTTTTGTCTCCTCGATATTCGCAGGTCCACATACCAAGAGAGCATAAGGGAAAAGAGTTGCAGCGTCGAGTCGATAAAATCAGAAAGGATTGCTACGGAGTTCGAGGTAATGGCTGCAATCAAGGTGAGAATCCAGGCACTCCCGACAAAGATACCCCCGCACCAGATTCTCGCCTTACCCTTTTTTGATTGATCTGACAGGTCACCCATTGTTGATTTCCTGCTTTTTATTTTAAAAATTAAAGAAAGTAAATGAATTCATTTTCCATTAATTGTCGGCAGATTTCAATGAGATAATTAATAATGCGACTATCGAATGCCATCTGAAATCTTCACAGTTCGGGAAGGCTTGCCAGTTGAGAACTTCAGGAAGACAACCGGAGCCTACGTGCACTGAAAATTGGTTGGCAACCAGCGCTATGCTTCTACCCGTTATTTGCATTAATGACCATTGCGAAAATTAAATTTACAGGTTATTGGACACACGAAGCAAGCATAGGGAATACTGCAGAATGTAACTATTACCACTTAAAATGTTGAAAAACAAAGGCCCCTATTGCTGAACAGATACCGACCTTATAAAATAGTTTGCTTACCCAAAGTCGTTTTAGAGTTCTTTTACTCGATGCGAATAGCACCAAGGCTAAAGGTGGTCCGGGCCTTTTCAATCGCAAAATCCTGGACTTCTCTGGCCCAACTGTCATACTTCTCTTTCAGCTCTCTTCCAGCATCAGTCAATTGGTAACCTTCCTTTTTGCTCGCTACTTTTTCGACGAGCTTAAAGCCAAGGGCCTCCTCAGTCCTCTTAATTCTCCCCCATGCTCCCCGGTAGGATATATTGAGCTCAAGCGCAGCTTTCCTGAGAGATCCATGACGTTCTATTGCATCAAGGAGTTCGGTCCGCCCGGGCCCAAAGAAAGTACCTTTACCGCTGCCAATCCATAGCCGCAGATTCACGCTGAAAGCAGGTCCGGACCAACATTTTTCGTCGTTATTCATAGTGCTGTCATGTTAGCACACCCGAAATCTTCATTCCATTATCGCCAACCCGTAACACCTTAATTCAGCCATATGGGCGCGCAGCAATCTTGTAATAATGGCATGTCAACGAATTGATCGTTAAATAATTGCCTCAAGATTTGTGCCTGGGAAGCTTCATATTCGAATAAAACTCCACAAGTCGTTGTACATCAACCGGATGGGAATAATCACCTAAATTCACGTGGGTCAAGGAGTCAAGCATTTCGTGACATACCTTAGGGTATTCTACTATATCATAGCCGCGCATCAATTCAATACCCTTGGCGAAAGCCAGTGGGGACAATTCCTTCAGCGGCAGAACGATCTCTTCCAAAAGCGTGGCCGCCAGGCCCCTTGGCTCTATGATTTTAACAAAAGAAGCGTACAGTTCTAAATCACGTCCCCACCTGATACCGTCATATTTCAGGAACGTTTCCGCATCTGGATCTGGTTCGGAACTGTCCGGCTGCTCTTGCTGCACCACTTTGAGGCGCGGTTCGTTGTAAGCGAGACAATCAAACAAAACTCTAATTCCTTCTTCATTAAGAATCATTCATTTCCTCCTTCTAAAATTTCATGATAAATAATCGGCTGTCTTTCCACTTATTATTGAAAAAAGGTTTTTATCAGCTATTCTCCCTGGCAAGTTTTTCTAAGATAGGTCGACTTACTTGCTCGTACAAGTAATTGCAGAGGTCTGAAAACCATAATACTAAGACCTTTGCATAATTCCAACTTATCGTCTTTTCATGTCTTCGCGATCACTTTTTATGTTTTTTCTGTCTCATCGGGCAGCAGTTTGAGC
>CAYMTB010000146.1:0-9250 GCA_964393225.1 uncultured Syntrophorhabdaceae bacterium | reverse complement strand
GCAACTACTATTTTGAACCAGTGGGTGCGAGCATACAGAAAAAAGCGTTTTTGCCTCAGCCCCAACATTTGTGCCACCAAGCGCGAATGAGTCCTTTTTTACCACACCTCTCTGTTGAGCGCTCCTTCCTGAAGTCAATAGTTTTGATTAAACTGGAAGCATGCTCTCTTTCAAACGGCATTCAATAGCCCCAGGGAAATTTTACCTTGTAAATTTATCAAAATTGCAGGAGAATTAAGAATGTAATGATGGGATCAAAAATAAATTTGTCATTCCAGGCGATTGCAATGACGAAGGAATATAGTTTTTTGAAAATGTTATGAAAGACGAATATTGGGATGATTACGATTTTATCCATAACAAGGGTTGTGAGGCAATCAATGGCGACGCCAAAGAGAAAAAACAATTTATTGAGCAGTTCTATGCCCGTTACGAAAGCTATATAAGAGGTATTCTGGCAAAGAGATTTCGCCTCTACAATGAAGAGCAGAATGAAGTCTTTGCTGATTTCTTAATATCCATCTGGAATAACGAAAACAACAGACTGAGCGATTATCGGGGGGATTCGAGTTTCAAAACCTATATTTACTCTGTCTTACGATACTTTGTGCTGGACTGGAAAAGTCGTGAAAATGAATATACTTACCACCATATCAAAGCCTCTGAACTGACCAATAAGTATCATGATTACAACGAAGAACCAAGCCATAATGCAGTCTTCGATTTTCTCCAGAGAATGCGGACGCCGGATACTTATGAAACGCCTCTTTCGCCAGAAGAGTTGGAACGTCTCGATGGCATAATTCAGAACGCCATGGCGCAAGCCCTTCTTCAACTGTCATTTTTTTATCCCGAAGGCGCCCAAATCCTCGTTATGGATCTGTGTGACATAGATCATAAAGAAATGGCACGAAGGCTTGGCATTAAAGAAAACACCTTGAACCAGCGAATCTCACGCACTCCTTATGGAATCCGCGAACGGTTCGGTATCATGTTCAAAGAAATCCTTTGTAAACATTACGATTTAGACATAGACATGGTTGCAGAAAATTTTTTGGATATTTGCAGATAGGGTATGTCACTTTTCCCTATACCTGATGACTCATTTATTTAGGGAGAAATTTATGAAAACGGATACTGCTACCCGTCGCTTTACCTTTAAGGCGCACCCTGGCGAAAAAACCTTTGACCTGCATATTTTTCTCAGTGATTATTCTTTGCGATACCACACCGTCAAGCATTTTCTGCAAATAGGCGAATGGGAAAAAGCCTGGCATCGCTATGGAGATACCAGACATGACACTGGCACGATCATGGGGGTACAAAAGAAATTGAAAGAAATTGGATGCCCCACCATGACTGAGAAAGGACCCGTTTCTTCTGAACAATGCTATCTTTGTGCACTTTTTAAGACAACATGCTCTCTTGTTATGAAGATCTGGGAAAAACGTTACATAGAGAGCATACAAAAGGTGGTTACATGGTCGTTAAGCAGACCTTTGTTTGCAGATTATATCAGGCGGACAGACCCAAAAAAAACCTCTTCGGAATATGCACTCACTATACTTTCCCAACCGCCCCATGTATTCGTGGATAGTACACGTCATGTTACAAAAAGCGATGGTTTGTTTTATAGCGTTAGCACCGCACATTACAAGCCCATCACGACAGGAGAGATTAGAGATATAATAATGCAGAAAGCTTTAAAGAATCCGGCATTCTTCAGTGAGGACACGTGGGGGTGCTATGAAAGGCAGTCAGCAGCAGAAACAACACCATGGAAAGAACGGTTACTGAAAATGTGTGCAGGTCTGGAAAAGAAATGAAGAGCGTGTTATACCACATTCAATGAACATGTCACCTTGAGGATGATGTTCGGGCAGGATAGCGCCCGTGGAGACGGAGAATGAAAGAATCGCAAAGAATAGACGATTGGGAAAGATTTTTTGAGCGAGCAACTCTCGATATAGGCAAATACCACAACGCCTTATACCTTTGGGGTCAGGAGAACTCACGGTATTTCGATGCATTTATTGAGATTACCTACAGAAGAGGACGGCTGCTCGAGATAAAACGGATCCTGTCCGCTGCCCACACCGATGAATATGCTACATACCAGGAGGCAGCGTTTCGTTTGATCACAAATGGAGAAAAAAAGTTCAAGACTATCGTGCAAGATAAGGAGCCCTTCTGTGCAAGCTTTATGGCAAGCATGGAGCGCCTTAGCGCCCTTGAGCAATTGCTCGAAGAGATGCAGAGCGCTCATAATGGTCGGATCATATTTGAGGATGATGAAATAGATAGAGAAATGGATGACCTTGGTTCTGATTTTCTCGAGATGTTCCTTCGCCACAAACATATTAATGATCAGGCTGGGGAGTTTCTCTCTGTGGACAAGGGTATCATAGACCGTTATCGCAAGCAATTCACTGCCATCGACAGGAAGTTTCAGTCAAAGTTCTACCTTTTTGAACCCTTTAAGGCATTTATTGACAGGTACCGGGAAGATTCCTATGCTCCGGAACACTGCTGGTGGCTCTCCCGGGACATTCCGGAGGAGGCCGCAAATAATGCCATTCTCCCGTCTCTTATTGATTTGGGATTAGGGTTGCTCGGCAGAGCCAGGGTAGTGTCTTGTCCTGCTCCGGCGCTTCTTGCCGCATATGCTTTCCGCGAACTTGGCTCTAACGAGCGGGAAAAGATCGAAACCCATCTCCTGACTTGCCTCACCTGTTTGGAAGAGGTGGCTTCGCTGCGCTACGTTGAGGCAAGCGCCCCCATTCCAACGTATGATGAGATACGCGCCATGGACTCTATCTACGTTCCTGCGGCAATACTGGAAAGGGCTTTGCCCCCACCAAAAACAATCGTATTCATAAATGAACTCAAAGCGCTGTTAGATAACTATATAATTCAACCAGGAAAAGAAATCGCTGAAAAGATAAGCGATGTCATCGGGGACATGTTTCCGGGTGAGCTTGCTTTTGAACCTGTACAACTTCGAGGAGACGAGAAAACACAAGTCAAAATACCGAAGAAGGTTTGGTTTGTGGTAAGGCAAAGACTTGGGACCATACGACTGCTCAACGCTCAGTCTGGGCAGGAACCATTGGAAGATATAAAACCACTTGTACATTTCATGTCCCAACTGGGCTCATTTTACTATTCATTGTATGGCATGGGTCCTGGAAAAAAACTCAGACCCATCACACGAGGAATCATTAAATGCAATAAGTTGCCAATAGAAATTGATTCCAATAGAATTGAGGGTATAAGTGTAATTTGGCTCATAGCAAATAACAATAAAGAAGATATGGTGACAATCGACGCGGCGTTCACCGACGGAATTAGCAGAGAGGAGTTTGTTTTCCCATCTGTGGAACCACATGTGTGGATAATTGTGTATATTGAACCAGGACAGAGCAGCTAACGAACAATGAGACAAGATTATGGACGATAAAACAGCTCTAAAAAAACTACAGAAGCAATACGAAAAGCTTCTCCGGGAATCCAAGTTTGATAGGGCCGCAATTGTAGTTGAAGAAATAGTTGCTAAACAGGAGAAAGCCCTCGGTCCTGACCATCCCGACGTTGCAGGGAGCCTGAATAATCTGGGGTTTATTTATAACACCCTCGGCGATTACCAGAAAGCAGAACCGTTATATAAAAGGAGTCTGGAAATCTATGAGAAAGTCCTCGGCCCTGACCACCGCGATGTGGCATTGAGTCTATTTGATCTTGGTAATGTTTTCTATCTCATGGGTAACTACAAGACGTCACGAGACTGCATACTTCGTGTACTTGTATTCCTTGAGAAAACCCTCGACTCCGATCATCCAGATGTGGCAGCGATTCTTACCTTCGTGGGTATGCTCTCTCACTTGCTCTGTGACTACCAATCTGCACAGGAGTATTACTCAAGGGCACTTGCAATTAAGGAGAAAATCCTCGACCCCAATCATTCAGATGTTGCAGAGATTCTTAACCTCCTTGGTAAGGCCTGTTGGTTACTTGGCAAACACAAGATGGTACTGGAATACTGTTCGCGAGCGCTTGCGATCCAGGAGAAAATTCTCGAACCCTATCATCCCGATATGGCTGAAAATTTAATTGCTCTTGCTTATACCTATCAAGACATTGGTGACTACCAATCTGCACGGGAGTATTACTTGCGGGCGCTTGAAATCCAAGAGAAAACTCTCAATAACAACCATGCAGATATTGCATCAATTCTCGGCAGTCTTGGTAGCATTTTTTCCATCATTGGCGAATATCAGACGGCACGGGAATATTACTTACGGGCGCTTGAAATTGGGGAGAAAGCCCTTGGTGACAATCGGGCAGATGTAGCTAAAGATTTGATCGGTCTTGGTGTAATATCCGCGCGCCTTGGTGACTACCAATCTGCACGAGAATATCACTCACGGGCGCTTACAATTCAGGAGAAAGTCTTCGGTAACAACCATGCAGATATAGCGCTAAGCCTGAACAACCTTGGTGCGGTTTCTTATAAAACAGATGACTATCAATCTGCACGGAAGTATCACTCACGGGCGCTTGAAATCCGGGAGAGAGCCCTTGGTGAAAACCATGCAGATGTAGCTGCGAGTTTAAATAATCTGGCTTTGTTCTATTCTGACCTCGGCGATTATCAGAAGGCACGGCAGTATTACTTGCGGACGCTTACAATTCAGGAAAAAGCCTTTGGCCCTGGTCACCACGATGTTACCTCAAGCCTGACCAACCTTGGTGCGGTTTCCCATAAAACAGGTGACTATCAATCTGCACGGGAATATTTCTTACGGGCGCTTGAAATCCGGGAAAAAGCCCTTGGTGAGAACCATGCAAATGTAGCTGCGAGCTTAAATAATCTGGCTTTGTTCTATTCTGACCTCGGCGATTATCAGAAGGCAGAACCGTTATATATAAGAAGTCTGGAAATCTACGAGAAGGCCCTCGGTCCTGACCACGACGAAGTTGCAACGAGCCTGAACAACCTGGCCAACCTGTATAAAACCCTCGGCGATTATCAGAAGGCAGAATCGTTACATAAGAGGAGTCTGGAAATCCGAGAGAAAGCCTTTGGCCCTGATCACCACGATGTCGCAGGATCTCTGAACAACCTGGCCAACCTGTATGAAACCCTCGACGATTATCAGAAGGCAGAACCGTTATATAAAAGAAGTCTGGAAATCTACGAAAAGGCTCTTGGCCCTGATTGCCCAGATGTTGCCACAAGTTTGAACAACCTGGCTGCGCTCTATCGTCAGATCGGTGATTATCAGAAGGCAGAACCGTTATTTAAAAGAGGTCTGGAAATCCGAGAGAAAGCCTTTGGCCCTGATAACCACGATGTTGCAAAAAGCCTGCTTGGCTTGGCAACGATCTACGCCTCAACAGGCCAAATCGAAAACGCAAAGGCCTCTTTGTTGAGAGCAATACATATTCAAAACCGTCTCATTAAAAATATTATGGGGTTTGCTGACGAGAAACAGTCAATAGATTTCATTTCAAAAAACAATGAAATGCTATTCTTTTTTTTAAATCTGATTAACAAATTCTTTCCTCATGACCCGATAGCAAAGAGAGAAGCCTTTGATCTCTGGCTGCTCAGAAAAGGCATTGTATTGGAGGTGCAGAAACGGTTTCGGGAGGTTATCTTTTCTCAGGACACCCCGGAGGCCCTTAATCTCTTTCATTCTTTTTCGGAGATAAACAAACAGCTCTCAAACATGTACCATGCAGAACCTAAAGATGAAGATTTCAGTGCCTTTAAAAAACGGGTTGCATATTTAGAGGAGCATTCGAACCGGATGAAGACAGAATTGCTTGGACTGAGCGATGCCTTTAAAACCCTTGAAACGATCTGGGATGCGAACACCGAGACAATCGCCGGATTGCTTCCTCCGGACAGCGTCATGATTGATTTTGCCATTGTGCCTGTGTATGACTTCGAAAAACACATATGGGCGCCGGATCATTATCTTGTGTTCATTCTTCCATCCGGCAAACCCGATGAAATTGAATTACTTAACCTTGGAGAAGCTGAGCCCATAGATGCCATAATCAGTCAGCTCAAAAAAAGTATTGCAACCTCTGACAACAACTCCAAGAGAGGAATGACGATAACGATTTACAAATCTTCGGATTCGATGCATAAAAAGGCAGTGACGGGAGAAAAGGCGATGAAGCGATTTTCACGAGAGCTTGCCAAAAAAGTTTTTGACCCGGTGAAGGCCAAACTCTCCGGCGTGAAAGAAATATATGTCTCTCCCGATGGCCAATTGAATACCGTCCCTTTTGAAATCCTCACGAGCGATAAAGGCAATTACCTCATAGACAATTATACTTTTACCTATCTTGCCACCCCCAGGGAGATAGCGGGCCATGGACAGACACCCTTTGAGAGCAAAAAAGCTTTGATTCTGGGTGATCCCGATTTCGATATGGACCTGTCCGGTAAAGAAAAATGTTCTACACATAGTTTCAGGTCGTTAAACATGGGGCAGCAGAGCTTCAGCAGATTGCCCGGAACAAGGCAGGAGGTAGAGGATATTTTTCATTTCATCGGCGATGAACGCTCTGCGCTGTATACAGACCAGGATGCGAGTGAGTATGTACTCATGAATGCCGATTCACCGCAGATACTTCATATTGCGACACACGGAGTTTTTCTCGAAGACCAAAAACAATACGATATGGATAGTCTGAAAAGAGGCAGCGAACTTCGTTCCGGGGCATGGTTAAGAGGGAGAATGAACATCGAAAATCCCATGCTTCGTTCCATGATCATTTTGGCGGGCGTCAATACAGTCCTTAAAAATGATGACCGAGAGCAAAGTGAAGGCATCGTCACGGCAGAGAAAATATTGGGGTTAAAACTGAGGGGAACAGATCTGGTGGTACTGTCCGCATGCAATACCGGTCTCGGGGATGTAAAGAATGGCGAAGGGGTTTTCGGTCTCCGAAGGGCTTTTACGCAGGCCGGAGCAAAAAGTATTGTCATGAGTATGTGGAAAGTACCCGATAAAGAGACAAGGGAACTTATGGTCAACTTCTATGAAAACATTTTTAAACACCGCATGAACCGCAGCGAGGCACTCAGACAGGCCGCCCTTTTCATTAAGAAAAACATGAAACAGGAACACGGTCACGCCCATCCTCTGTTCTGGGCTGCCTTCGTCTTCTCCGGCGATCCTGGCAACTTCCCTACCCCTCCAGATAAAAACTTATTGGCGTAATGACTGACAGATCAGCGTAGTTCGACAAGAATGCAAAAGGTAATAAATTGAAAAATTGGGTTATTTTGTTTTTTTTTGCAGTAGGAAAAAACTCGGCTGTCTTTATTAACTTCATTTTTTAAGGAGGGGTGGCATAAAGAAAGGTTTTGTCTTGCCATTTTAGTTTTTGGAGCACAAAGAAAGAAATGCATCCTAAACCAGTGAAAATCTATTTTGATATTGATTAAACTCTTAATATTACACTGAAATACTTGTTGAAGTTTGCATTAGATGAATGTAATATTTATCAGAGTTAGATTTGTTCTGAAACTTTAAGCAAAAGGAGAATGTCATGACAAAACTTAGCAAAGAATTATCGGACCTTTCAAAAGAACTTGAAGATTCAAACGAGGAATTTGCCAGACTATATGGTTTTTTATCTGAAATTACTCATAAAATTGAGTATATAACTACATCTGTTGCTGACATAAAAAAACATTTTCATATTAAAGATTAATTGTTCTAAAAAGGACTACAAGATGAAATATGAAAAGATAATGATTCTCTAAGCACCATGGTCAGGAGAGATTTTTTACACCCGTGTCACCAGAGAAATCTATTTATCCGCTGAGACTCTTTTGTCTGTCCATCCCGAACCGGTGCGAATAATCCAACGACCTTTGTTGTCCTCAACATACATTTATGATATTCGTAAATTTGTTAACCTTCCATGTAACCAACGTGGCCCAAATGTTGTAATAATTAGTGCGGTTCCTATAAATCTCTTTGTGATTCACTTGAAATGAAACACTCGTTTGGTCCGTAACAACCTTGCCGAACACAACAAAAACTATGAGTGATCGACAGGACATTTTAAGAAAAAGATGTTCATCGTGTCTTTGCCTATAAGAACCAACATGGGATGTCCTGCCTTCCCAAATCTTCAAGGCTTCACCGTCCCATTGTTTACCGAACTTCGATAAGCACTTCCTCCCCAGAGTAATAATGATTTTGAAAAAGGTTTAATGAGTGTTTGCTACAAATTCCCCGTATGATTGAAAGGTCTTCCTCTGGAAACGCATCCCCTATAATAACTGCTTTCAAGGAGTCTTCAAGGCTGAGAAATTCTACTGTTTTGTCTTTCTCAAGAACAGTTAAGCGGAACTCTTTTTCATCCCCATAATCGAAATCTTTAGTGAAGTAAATCTGCTTACGATAGGCCTTAATGTGGTTACTAAAACCATCATACCCTGTCAAGATTTCCTCATCAACGTATCTTGCTTCGTTGTTTGAAGCAATCATCTTCTTATAAACTACTTTTTCAAAAAACCATTTTTCCTCTTTGAACTGCCGCGCTATTTCTTTTTTAATGCCTTTCTTCGACAATGCCAAACAAAAACCTTTATGAGTATCCCCATATTGAGACCACATCCGGGATTTTTCATACCCACAACGATTACCAACATTTCTGCAAAAACACAATATCTTTGTCTTCAATTTGATTCGACTATTTAACTCATCATCAATTCTACTTGCATTTTCAAAGGAATCATCCTTTCCCCCAACCCACTGAGAGTATGGAAAGCTTAGGGCTTTATATTCATAAGGGTCATTTGTGTCGGCGAGTCTGGAAAATCTCAATTGCATAGATGGAAGGATCTTCTCCAACCCTGCGCGTAGGTTTGTATAATGAAACAAAATATCACTTTGTAGTAAATCTTCACGATTCATCATAATTTAAGCCTCCTGAAGTTTTGAAAAGCACTATGGCCTCTCTCGCCGATCCCCCCAGTTATTTCCTTGCTTATCCCCGCCTTTTTTTCTTGTTTTAACTCAACGCTCAAAACTGCTTTCCATTATTTTCCTCCAACCTTCATAAAAATGCAACTTATTTTAATGCCAGTGGCTCTGTCATTCCGGCAAGCCAAGAGTTATTGACAAGGCTTTCATTTTCTTTTCTCAAACTTACTATCGGCAATGGTAACTTGCCCGTAACAACAATATTTCTTCATATATATTCCTATTCATAT
>CAYMTB010000145.1:0-9285 GCA_964393225.1 uncultured Syntrophorhabdaceae bacterium | reverse complement strand
TGAAGGGTTACGCGGCGCAGGCAAAACAAAAGACTTTTGCTTCTCCTGAGGAAGCCGTGAAGGCTTTGATCGATGCAGCTAAAGCCGGCGATACAAAGGGATTGAGCGCCATCTTTGGCCCGGCCGGGAGAAAAGTCCTTTCCTCTGGAGATGCAGTACAGGACAGGGCGGACAGGGAGAAGTTCCTTAAGGCTTACGAGGTGAAGAATGCCCTGGTACAGGCCGGTGACTCGAAGGCTGTCCTTCATATAGGTACAGAGGAATGGCCCTTCCCGATCCCTATTGTAAAAAAAGGGGAAAAATGGTCCTTTGATACAAAAAAAGGTAAAGAAGAACTCACCAACCGGCGCATTGGAAGGAATGAACTGAATACCATCCAGACCTGCCTCGCTTATGTCGATGCGCAAAGAGAATATGTGGCTAAAGACCGGGATGGAGATGGTCTTTTTGAATACGCGCAGAAATTTGTAAGCACACCGGGCAAGAAGGACGGTCTCTACTGGGAGACAAAACCAGGTGAAGAGGAAAGTCCCTTTGGTGATCTTTTTGTAAAGGCCACCAGTGAAGGATACAAAAAAACAGACAACAAGCCCGTACCATACCACGGGTATTTCTTCAAGATCCTGAAGGCACAGGGCAGCAATGCCCCCGGCGGAGCCTATGATTACATTGTTAACGGTAAGATGATCGGCGGGTTTGCCATGGTTGCATACCCTGCGCGATACGGTGCCTCCGGGATCATGACCTTTGTCGTCAACCATGATGGTATTGTCTATGAGAAGAATCTCGGAAAAAACACCGCGAAGATCGCTCAGACGATCAATCTGTTTGATCCCGACAAGACATGGAAGAAGGTAGACTGACAAACGGGGATTAAGGATTATGGGGCAAAGGGGTTCGGATGATTGGAAGGTTGGATGTTTGGGTGATTAGCCAACCGTCTAAACTTCTAACCTTCTAATCATCAATCCATAATCCAGCACTTAAGGGCATGTTTGCGAGGGTTTATTCGATCTCGTCCGTTTGTTTGGAATGAGGTGTATTTGCGATATTCCGGGAATGGAGTTCAAGAGAGACGAGACGGGCAATGAGTATTGCAAGATAGAGCTGACCAAGGATTGCTTCTGCAGCGGCGAGAGAACGGGCGACGGGATGGACAGGGGTAATATCTCCGTACCCGAGGGTTGCGAGGGTAATAAAACTGAAATACGTGAATGAAGAGAAGCCGCCCGAGGGGGTTAATGCCCCTTTAAAAGCACCCGGCGAGAGATATTCAATCAGCCCGTAAGCATTGGCCCACGCAAGACCAAAAAGGAGGTAGACGACAATTGCCCCTAATATGCGGTGAACTGTTATGGGTCCATTTTTCAGCACCCTGCTTAAAATCATGATGGAAAAAAGGATAATAGTCGTAATTGATGCTGAATAATTAAGGATATCCAATACAGGGGAAGCTATTAATGTGCCTGTCCAGCGAAGGCCCAGCGCAAGGACTGATACCCCGGCCATGGTGATGAACGCCCCCCTGTGTTCTGATACGGAGGCTATACCGGCGATCAGCAGGAGGGTAAAAAAGATATCAACCAGTAACCTACCGGCGGTACCAAAGGAGACGACAGGGGGTAAAACAAAGACGGTAACAACAATGATTATCAGGAAAAAGGAAAGCCCGCGGTCGTTTTCCCAGAAACGGGAGAATGTTTTAAGTATATTCATCTTCATATTAATTCTGATATTATGTAACTTCTCTACGTATTTATAAAGTATCTTTTTCGTTTATGCAGCATTACTGTCCTGAAGTTCCGGGGCATCAGCGGGAAACGTTGAAACCTTCCCGGCGTATAGGTTAATCCCCGGCAATGCGCTTAATCCATGGGCAAATATACTGCATAGCACTGTTAACATTACGGCAATACGGATTATCGGTTCACCGGGCAGATGAGTTTCCTGCTCGATATAGACCAGGCCGAGGACGATTGAAGCGAGTCCGCGGGGGCCGAACCATCCCATAAATAATACTGTAGCCTTGCTCAGGCCGGTGCCTGTCAGCGCTATTGCAACGGGGAGCATTCGCACCACAGTCAGGCTCAATGCCGCATACACGAAAAAGGCTGCACCAAACTTATCCCATGCAAGCGGTACCATAACACCCAGAAGGAAGAATACGAAATAGTTGAATAACTGTCCCCATCCTTCAGTGAATTCAATGCTCCTTTTACCCGCCTCCTTGAATCCAACCTGCGTTGCCATCCCGGCAACAAAGGAAATGATGAACATGCTCGCCCCTGATGGTTCAGACGAGATCATCGAAAGGACAGGCAGCGTTACCAGACCCAGCTGTTCAAAGGATTCGGACATCCATCCGTTCTTGTGAGCCTTCCCGAGGAGCCATCCTCCAGCCAATCCAATAGCCAGTCCGATAGCTACGCCAAAACCGAGCTGTTCCATAAGGAACCGTGGCAGAATACCGCTGCCTGCTGTGCCCGCCTGGGCCATGGCCATGAAAAACATGAGAAAAGGAACGGACATGCCGTCGTTGAGACCTGCCTCAACGTTAAGCGCACTGCGTATATGCATCGGTACCCTGGGACTTGAAACGATCACCTGGCCAAGACCTGCGTCGGTGGGGGCAAGGATGGCAGACAGTATCCCCGCCTCCCAGATCGAAAGCTGCGGAAAGACTATAAGTGCCGCAACGGCACCAAGGAAAATGGTTAACAGCATGCCAACAGACAGCAATCGGGTGGGCAGCCTGCGGATGTTCAGCAGTTCTTTGAGTCCGATCCGGCTGGCATCTGTAAAAAGCAACAGCACGAGGCCTATTTCGGCGATAAAGAGCAATGCCTTCTGGTTTACTTCCTGGTTCGATATAACCGGCAGGAACAGCGAGGTCAGGACGCCAGCAGCGGTGAAGACGATAGGCCCCGTGAGAACAGTCCGCTCGAGCTTTCTCGAAACGAGACTGTAGAAGAAGATTATCGAAATAAAAACTGCCGCGAGAATCATAAATTATTTTTCCAGTGTAACATATTTCCTTCTTGAGGTCTTCCTGAAAGATCTGTCCATATTTCCGGTGTACGAAATTTCTTTATTGTGTAAACCCGGCTATGATATTATTAAAATATATCATATTATATCATGCCTCAGGCCGATAAAATGAAAATAATGAAGGAGGGGTGTCAATGAAGCAGACATTGCTAAGAAGAAAATCACTGTTTGTGGGGATTGTCTTCATTGTGTTCTTTTTATCTGTGACCCTTCCACTTGCCGGCTGCAAGAAGAAAGGTAAGGACCAGGCCGTTCCTCCAGCCCCGGTATCCGTAATTAATGTTGAGCCCAAAGATACGCCTTTCAGCATTGAATTTGTCGGCCAGACCCAGAGCTCACATCAGGTTGAGATCCGTGCCCGGGTGAACGGCTTTCTCGACAAACGGGTATACAAGGAAGGTGGTCCGATAAAGGCCGGTGATGTCATGTTTAAGATGGATCCCAAGCCATTCCAGGCACAATTGGATGCGGCAATGGGCGCCCTGTCCCAGCAGCAGGCCCGGCTGACGACTGCCCGGGCAAACCTCGCCCGGGTAAAACCCCTCACCGACTTGAACGCCCTGTCCCAGAAGGACCTCGATGATGCCACTGGTCAGGAGCAGGCAGCAGCAGCAGCGGTAGAAACAGCCAAAGCCGATGTGGAGCAGGCCAGGCTCAATCTGAGCTACACAACCATTGCCAGTCCGGTATCTGGCCTTTCAAGCTATGCCCGCATTCAGGAAGGTGCATATATTGGCCCGCAGAACAGTCTCCTCACCTATGTTTCCCAGATCGATCCCATCTGGATAAACTTCAGCCTGTCTGAAAACGATATCCTCAAATCCCGGCGGCAGGAAAAACAGGGTATTATCCGTCTCCCCGAAGACCAGGCATTTTCGGTGGAGGTTGTCCTTGCCGACGGCATCACATTTCCAGGGCGGGGCAAGATCTTTTTTGCCGATGCCGAGTATAACCAGCAGACGGGTACATTCCTTGTCCGCAGCACCCTTCCAAATCCTGGAAACATACTGAGACCGGGCCAATTTGTCCGGGTTCGTATTCTCGGCATCGTACGTCCGAACGCCATTATCGTACCTCAACGGGCGGTACAGCAAGGGGCCAAGGGACATTTCGTCTGGGTTGTGGACAAACAGAATAAGGCCAACTATCGGCCTGTAGTTGTCGGCGACTGGAACGGGAACGACTGGTTTATCAATGAGGGACTCCAGGCGGGTGACCAGGTCGTCGTCGACGGCGGCCTTGCCTTGCGGCCCGATCAGCCGGTACAGGCAAAGGTTGTAACTCCGGAGAGCACAACCGCACCGGCAGCTCCGCCGAAAGCAAAGACAGAAACCAAAGGCGGCGCTAAAGGGAGGAATTAGACCATGTTCTCAAAATTCTTTATAGAACGGCCTATATTTGCAACGGTCATCTCCCTCATCATTGTTATCGCCGGCCTCGTGGCCATGAAGGCCCTGCCCGTGGAGATGTACCCGACCATCACCCCGGTCCAGGTTCAGGTGACGACCACCTATCCCGGTGCCGATTCAAAGACGGTGGGCGATTCGGTGGCAGCGCCCATCGAGGCCCAGATCAACGGTGTGGACAATATGCTCTACATGACGTCGACCAGTTCCAATACGGGCCAGATGACCATAACCGTCTTTTTTACCCTGAATACGAACCCTGACATCGCCCAGGTACAGGTGCAAAATCGGGTCAATCTTGCCATGCCCCAGCTCCCTGAAGCCGTGGCCCAGTATGGAGTCTCGGTGCAGAAGAAATCAGCGACGCCTCTGATGATCATTTCGGTCTTCAACAAAGACGGCCGTTACAGTCCCGATTATGTGACAAACTATACCAACGTCTATATCCTCGATGCGATCAAGAGGGTGAACGGGGCCGGTCAGGCCCAGATATTCGGTGTCCCCGACCAGGCTATGCGCGTCTGGATGAACCCGGACCGCATGGCATCCATGTCGATAACCACCACCGACATCCAGAATGCAGTGGCCCGACAAAACGCCCTCTTCGGGGCCGGCCAGGTGGGTCAGCAGCCTAATGCCAAAGACGTTCAGTTGACGTTCCCCGTTGTGACGCAGGCCCCCTTCGTGCAGCCATCAGAGTACGAAAACATCATCCTCCGGGCGAATCCCGACGGCAGCGCCATTGTCCGTCTCAAGGATGTGGCCCGTGCCGAAGTAGGCCGCAGGCAGTACATTGACGACAACAGGATCAACGGGATACCGGCAACGCCGATCATCGTCTACCAGCAGCCAGGCGCAAACGGCCTCGAAGTCTCTGACAACGTCCGCAAGGTCATGAAAGATATGAAGTCGACAATGCCTGACGGGATAGAATATATCATCTCCCTGGATACCACAGATTTTGTGCGCCTCTCCATTGATGAAGTCCTCCAGACCCTCTTTGAAGCCATAATCCTCGTTATACTGGTAGTCTTCCTCTTTCTCCAGAGCTTCCGCTCAACGATCATCTGCATTGCTGCAGTCGTTGTTTCTCTGGTAGGAACTTTCGCCGGCATGCTTGCCCTGGGGTTCTCCATAAACCTTCTAACCCTCTTCGGCATCGTCCTTGCCATAGGTATGGTGGTAGACGACGCCATTGTGGTGGTGGAAAACGTGGAGCGCAACATGACCAAATTCCATCTGCCGCCCAAAGAGGCTACCATCAAGGCCATGGAGGAGATCAGCACCTCCCTTGTAGCGGTTGTAATGGTAATGGCCTCCGTGTTCATCCCGGCGGCATTCCTTCCCGGCACCACCGGGCAGCTCTATAAGCAGTTCGCCATCACCATAGTTATCTCAGTGGTCATCTCCGGATTTGTGGCCCTCACCCTGAGTCCGGCCATGTGCGCGCTCATGCTTAAGCATACAATCCCATCCAACAAGGGTATCTTCGGCTTGATAAACCGTTTCTTTGACTGGTTCAACCGCGGGTTCCAACGCTTTACCACAGGCTTCGGCGACGCGGTGGTTCTTTTGATCAAGCGGATGACTGTTGCTTTCATAATTCTCGGCTTTCTCATGTTTGCCCTTGTGCAGCTTTTCCGAACCATTCCCACAAGCTTTGTACCCAACGAGGACCAGGGGTACGTCATGGGTCAAGTCATTATGCCTGACGCGGCAAGCCTGAACCGTACGATAGAGACTGCAGGCAAGGTGGATGAACTCTTTGCCGGGAATCCTGCTGTACTAAACCGGACAACCATCAACGGGTACAGTTTAATCGACAGCCAGTATAAGCCCAACGTATCAACCTTCTTCGTCACCTTTAAAGACTTTAAAGAGCGTTACTCTTCCAAGGAACGTGCCCGTAAGGAGAGTGCGGATGCGGTACTGAATGAGGTAAGCGCCGGAGGGCGTACTATAGAGACAGGTCTTTTTATTCCCATTGCACCCCCCGCCATCCCCGGGATCGGCACTACAGGCGGTTTTGAATTCTGGATCCAGGATAAAGGGGCCGGAGACCCGGCACAGCTGAATGACGTTACGCGGCAGTTTTTGGCCAAGGCCCGTACGAGACCTGAACTGACCGCTCTGAATACTACATTCCGGGCGGCATCTCAGCAGCTGAAGGCGGAAGTGGACCGCTCCAAGGCAGTCCTCCTCGGGGTTCCCATAGCTGATGTATACAGTGCCCTCCAAGCCCAGTTCGGCTCCATCCAGGTAAGCCAGTTTAACCAGTACAGCCGTGTCTGGAATGTGATACTCCAATCAGAAGCCTCCTACAGACAGACCCCTGCCGATATTACGAAGATCTACACACGGTCTACGGACGGCAAGATGGTCCCTTTATCTGCTCTGGTAGCTACAAAATACGTTACAGGCCCCGATCTCGTGCCTCATTTCAACGGGTTCCCGGCGGCCCAGGTCACAGGCGGAGCTGCAACGGGGTACAGTTCCGGTACCGCCATAAAGGCGATGGAAGAGGTTGCAAAGGAGGTACTCCCCTCAGGATACAGCATTGCCTGGTCCGGTATGGCTTATGAAGAGAAGAAATCGGGGGGCACTTCGGCCAATGCCTTCATTTTCGGCCTTATCATTGTTTTTCTTGTCCTTGCCGCCCAGTTTGAGTCGTGGATCCTCCCCGGCTCCGTATTGACGGCAGTACCCTTCGGCATCCTGGGCGCCTTGGTCTTCAACTGGATGCGGGGCCTCAACAATGATGTCTATTTCCAGATCGGCCTCCTCGTACTGATCGGGCTCGGCGCCAAGAACGCAGTTCTGAGAGTAGCATTTGCCGTGGATCTCCGCAAGCAGCAGGGACTATCCGTCATGGATGCAACGATCCAGGCCGGCGAGGAGCGGCTGCGGCCCATTATCATGACCTCGCTGGCATTCATCTTCGGCGTGCTGCCTCTGGCTGTTGCCACAGGCGCCGGCGCCAACGCACGCCATTCCATCGGTACAGGCATCATGGGCGGCATGATCGGAGAGACGACCTTAGCCATGCTCTACGTGCCCCTCTTTTACTACCTCTTCGATACCCTGGCGGATCGATCGGCTAAAAAGAAGAAGGACGCTTCCCTTAAAAAAGGATCACCTCCCGAAACAGGCACAACAGATGCCGTATCACAGGACATAAAAGGGGGTGAGTGATATGAAGAGAATGATAGCGATTTTCATCATTACCCTCTGTCTTGCCGGATGCATGATCGGGCCCGACTATAAACGCAACGTTGTCGATACACCTCAGACTTTCCGCTATGAAATAAAGGAATCAGCCGATACAGCCAACTCCGAATGGTGGAAGCAGTTCAACGACCCTGTCCTTGACGGACTCATCACGGAAGCCCTGGCAAACAACAAGAATGTGAGGATTGCTGCATACAACGTGGAACAGGCAGCGGGTATCCTCATGACGACACGTTCGGTCCTTTTTCCCCAGGTAGGTTATACTGGTACCGGAACCCGACAGCGGTCATCCCTGAACGACGCCATTTCCCCTTTGTACCAGAATCCGTATACGAGCCTTCAGGCATTAGCTGGTGCAACCTGGGAGATTGATCTCTGGGGCCGCATCCGCCGCCTTTCTGAGTCGGCCCGGGCCAATGTCTTTGCAACCGAAGAGGCGAGACGCGGGGTCATTCTCTCACTCGTGGCAGAGGTTGCCTCCGCGTACGTCCAGCTCCGGGCCCTCGATGAGCAGCTTGTCATTGCCCGAGGCACCCTCAATACATACAGCGAATCGGTGAAGCTCTTTGAACTGCAGTACAAATATGGTCAGGTCTCAAAGATGATCGTTGAGCAGGCGCGCACACAGTACGAAACAGCGGCGGCGGCCATTCCCCGGATTGAATCCCAGATCGTGATAACTGAGAACGCCCTCTCCATCCTCCTCGGCAGAAACCCCGGACCTGTTGCACGCGGCAAGGCACTGGCAGAACTGACCATGCCGCCGGTCCCGGCTGGCCTGCCGTCACAACTGCTTGAACGGAGACCCGACATCCTTCAGGCCGAGCAGAACCTCATCGCGGCAAATGCCCGTATAGGCGCTGCAAAGGCACTCTATTTTCCGACAATCTCTCTCACCGGCGCCTTCGGCACATCCAGCAGCGACCTATCGAACCTCTTCAAGGGACCGAGCAACACGTGGAATTTTGGCGGTTCCATCATCGGGCCCATCTTTACAGCCGGCAATATTGCAGGTCAGGTACAACAGGCAGAGGCAGGCCAGCAGGCAGCCCTCCTTGCCTATGAACTGACAATACAGAAGGCCTTTGCCGATATGGAGAATGCCCTTTCCTCCCACCAGAAACTTGGAGAACAATATGCAGCGGAGGTGAAGGGTGTTGCTGCATACAAAGAATATGCGCGCCTTGCCTGGCTCCAGTACAGAGAGGGTTATGCTCCCTACCTTACCGTGCTCTATGCTCAGACACAGCTTTTCCCGGCCGAACTGAACGCCGTACAGACACGTTCCGCAACATTTATCGCCTTAACCAACATTTATAAGGCCCTGGGCGGTGGATGGGTAACAGAGGCAGATAAACTGTCACAGGTTCCTTCCGGGGGTGTTCCTAAGCCTTCCGAAGGACTGAACACGGTCGGTTCAGCCTTCAATGCTGAAACAAAGAACTGATTTTTTAGGTGTTTCAAAAGAGATATGCGCTAACCATAGCGATATCTCCAATCCCCGGCTGAACGAGGCGCTTTCACAATTGACGGCCTGTTGCCTAATATGGTATTCGCAGGAACACTGTTTCCCTCGCTGCTTCGCTGCGCTTTTTACCCACTA
>CAYMTB010000144.1:0-9371 GCA_964393225.1 uncultured Syntrophorhabdaceae bacterium | reverse complement strand
TGTCTTCGCGATCACTTTTTATGTTTTTTCTGTCTCATCGGGCAGCAGTTTGAGCCTCCATAATTAGCTTATTGCCCCCCTTATGCCCTTTCAGGGGTTCTTTTGCTGTTCTTACCCTCTATTCTATCATTGCCGCCGCCTTTTTCAGGTTGAACGCCATTGCGTTTAAGAGAAACTCCATGTTCCCCTTCTTGAGTCCCTTATACCTCATTCGGAAAAACTGATAACCCCTTTTTAAAGTTCCTATGCTCTGTTCGACCTTATATCTTACCGAGCTTATGAGCCTGTTGATAATGAGCTGTGCGGACGAGAGGGGTTTGTTCCGGTAAGCCTTGTGCATGATGCCGTCTATGAGTTTTTTGTCTGCAAGTATGTTTCTGTTCCCCGCACTTGCGTATCCCTTGTCGGCAAAGACAAGGGAACCTTCGGGAAAATGGGATTCAGTGATGATCCTTTCGAGTTCCGTGGTATCGGCAGTACTGGCTGGTGTGACGTGTCCTCCTAAGATAAACCCTTCTTTAGCGTCAACGGATATATGACCCTTGTACCCGTAATAAGCCCTCTTTCCTTTTTTGATCCAGTTTGCGTCGGGGTCGTCTGAATAGGTTACGACGGAGGCAGGCATCTCTGATTTTTCCTCATGCCGGTCTTCCGGTATTACTTCAATGACCTTCCTTGGTCTTCTGGAGGACTCTACGATGGTGGCGTCAACAATAGAACCTTCTCTTACCATCAGACCGTTAGATTCCAGTTGTCTGTTGATCTCACCGAAGAGCTTTTCGTAGATATCAAGCTCAAGGAGGGTGTTCCTGAATCTGCAGATGGTTGAGTAATCGGGTATTGAACTTGATATGGAAAATCCTGTAAAAAGGATAAATGATATGCGGTCCTTTAAAGCTGCCTCTGCTTGCGGGTCACTTAAGTTGTTCCACCTTTGCAGCAATAGAAGTTTAAACATAGGTAACGGCGGATATGCGGGTCTACCATCAGCGCTTTCAACCTTTTTATATTTTTTGTTTAAAAGGCTTTCAATGTTTTTCCAGTCGATGAAAGTATCGATCTTTTCTAAAAATGTGTCTGCATACCCTCTTTGTTCTATAAAGTAATCGGCAAAACCTTTTGCGGTGAATTTATCTGTCATGGGGAGGTCTCCTTAGGGTTTGATATTCACCATTATACCATATATATCATATAGTTACAATACATTTATGGATAATTTACCGTGCAAAGGTCTTATACTGTTTAGCACAACCAGTATTCCTTGTTCACTCTAAAACATAAATCTTTTGTCATTAAATTGCATCAGACACACATCCACTGCTCCTGCAGCATAGTTTTTTTTATTTTGTCGAGGACAATGTTGATCTCATGGGTAGGCCCGTAAGGATTTGAGAAAACATGGCTTCCACAACATGAAAAACGCAGTCAGTATTAGCTCCAGGTAAGGCTTGCTAACCTTTAAGCCCTGGGATAACATGAACCATATAGTCTATCCTATTGTTGACAGAAGTAGCAATTGTACCAGAATTTCTCAAGCTATGGGAATATTCCTCGCAGTCTTTTTGCTTCCGCTACGCGGCCTATAGCCAGTATGTAAGCTGCTGTGCGCATAGACACCTTTTCCTCAAGGGCGATGGCATAGACCTCTGCAAATGACCGCTTCATGATTTGTTCCAGCCTTTGATTGACATCCTGCTCAGTCCAGAAGAGTTTCTGAACATTCTGCACCCACTCGAAATAAGACACGGTGACACCGCCGGCATTGGCTAATATGTCGGGGATTACAAAGATACCGCTGTTTTCAAGGATGTCATCGGCAAAAGGGCTTGTGGGGCCGTTAGCGCCTTCCACAATTACTTTTGCTTTGATGTTGCCTGCATTATGACGAGTAACCTGCCCTTCCATTGCCGCCAGCACCAACACATCACATGGCAACTCTATCAGATCTTTATTGGATATGTTCTCCGCCTCGGGATAGCCGGGGAGGTGGCCTGTTTCCTGCTGGTGTTGGAATGCTTTTACAGGATCGATACCGGCGGGGTTGTAAAGCCCGCCCTCCACATTAGATATGGCAATTACCTTGATGCCCGCCTGGTGAAGCAGCTCTGCGGCATGGTAGCCAACGTTTCCAAAGCCCTGTACCACCACCCGGCACCGACTAAGGTCCATATTCAATATTTTGTAAGCCTCCTCGAGAGCATACACGCAACCTTGAGAAGTTGCTTTGAGTCTTCCCAGAGAGCCTCCGATGGATACCGGCTTGCCGGTCACAACGCTGTTGCATGTATAACCTTTAAAAACACTATAGGTGTCTACTATCCAGGCCATAACCTGCGGGTTGGTGTTCATATCGGGTGCGGGAATGTCGGTTTCAGGCCCGATAATGGGTGAAATCTCCCATATATAACGGCGCGTAAGCCTTTCCAGCTCGCTTTTTGACATGGTTGAGGGGTCACAGGTAACACCGCCTTTTGCCCCACCAAATGGGATATTGACTACAGCGCACTTCCAGGTCATCCAGCCGGCCAGGGCGCGGACTTCATCCAAATCTACCTGGTGGTGGTAACGTATGCCGCCCTTCGCAGGACCCCGTAATGTGTTGTGCTGAACACGATAGCCTGTAAGCAGCTCGATATGGCCGTCGTCAAAACGGAGGGGGAACCTGACTACGACCTCCCTGCGCGAATATTTAACTTTCTCTGCAATCCACGGTTCCAGGTCCATGTGTTCAACCGCCATGTCAAACTGGAGATTGTGCATATCGAGTGGCCGTTTTTCGTCATATTTGGTCTTATCTAACATTGTTCATTCCTCCTCTTTGATCAGGTTTAAGATAAATGATCTAAAATCGGCCCTTCTCCTCTATATGACGTAACCCTTTCCATCTGCCAGTCTTATGATTGTCCTCAACAGCACGTTGCAGCCTGCAGCTATGTCATCGGGTTTCGCACTCTCTTTCTCGTTGTGGCTGATACCATCTTTGCATGGAATAAAGATCATCCCTGTCGGTGCCACCCGGGCAATATAACAGGTATCATGGCCGGTACCGCTTTTGATATACTGATAACTTAAACCAAGCCCTTCAGCTTCATCGCGTATCTCTTCAATACATTCTTTCGCAAAGGAAGTGGGGGGCATATCGCTTACTGTCTTCATAGTAATCTTAAGCTTTAACTCCCCCATTATTTTTTTTATGACATCTTTCAGTTCATTTTCCATCGCATCGAGAACAGCTACTTCAGAATGACGAAGGTCGACAGTAAAATTAACCTTTTCGGGGATTACATTCCGCGAATTCGGGTACACATGCAGCTCACCAACGGTAGCAGAAGAATTCGGCTGGTACGTATTTCCAATACTGTTTAACTCCATTATGATCCTGGCTGCTCCTACAAGGGCATCACGACGCAGCTTCGCCGGTGCCGTTCCTGCATGTAATGAACGGCCAATTACAGATAAGTCATACCAGCGTAACCCAAGTACTCCACTCACAACTCCAATGGTCTTAGACTCTTTTTCCAATACAGGTCCTTGCTCGATATGCGCCTCCAGAAAAGCAGCCACCGGATGTCCCGACACAGCAAGTCTTCCCGCATAGCCAATGCGTTTAAGCTCTTCTCCTATTGTCCTGCCTTCCACATCCTTACACGACAGACCTTCCTTCAGAGTATACGCCCCGGCGAATACGGCAGATCCAATTCCCCAGGGTGCAAAGCGGGAACCTTCTTCGTTGGTCCATACCACAACTTCTATCGGTGCCAAGGTCTTGTAGTTCAGATCATTTAAAGTGCGGACCACTTCGAGTCCTGCCATAACCCCATAGGCGCCGTCGAAACGACCTCCGGTAGGTTGCGTATCCAGATAACTACCTGTCATTATAGGGGGTAGCGATTTGTCTTTGCCGGGACGACGTGCGAAGATATTCCCTATGCGATCAACAGTAACGTGGCAATGCGATTCGTGGCACCACTTTACGAATAGATCTCTTGCCTGCCTATCGAGATCTGTTAAGGCGGGACGGCAAACACCGCCCTTCTTCGTGACACCTATTTTGGCCATGTCCATCAAGGAGTTCCATAGCCTTTTACTGTTTATTCTAAATCTCTCCGAATGAATATCCGCCATCTTTAATTCCACTCAAAATATTGCCCTCGTGGTTTTATCTCAACGCAAAGCGATATCTCACTGTTAATATTCCGAACCAGGCTAAAATAATGATCTCTCAATGCAAAACATGACAAACCTGTAACTGCCCGTTCAGAAACGCTGCTCTTGAAGCACGATTTCTTTACTTTTTATAGACTACCCGCAACGCCTCTTCAAAAATGGACATCGTCTCCTCCATCTGCTTGTCGGTAAGCACAAGTGGTGGCAGGAACCGGATGACGTTGCTGTAGATGCCTGCCCCAAGAGCTATAAGACCTCGTTTGAAACACTCCTGCATTATGAGAGGGGTTTCATCCCCGGCCGGTTTTTTGGTTTTGCGATCTTTTACGAATTCTGCTGCAACCATTGCTCCGAGAGATCTTACATCACCTATGGCAGGATATTCTTCCTGGAGTTCTTTCAGCCTCTTTGTCATGAAGGCGCCTATATAGTTCGCCCTTTTACTGAGATCGTTTGTTTCCATATAATCAATGGCGGAAAGACCTGCTGCACAGGCTATGGGGTTACCACCATAGGTACCCCCGATCCTTCCTTTTGTAGGTACATCCATGATTTCGGCCTTCCCCACTACGGCGCTGAGAGGCATACCACCAGCGATCGATTTAGCAAGTGCCATAAGGTCAGGGGTAACTCCCCAATTTTCAACAGCAAACATCTTGCCTGTTCTTCCAAAACCTGTCTGCACTTCATCGACGATAAAGACAATGTCGTTCTTCTTGCAGATGTCAGCTAATCCAGGCAGGTATTCTTTCGGGGGGACGATAAAACCGCCTTCACCCTGTACCGGTTCAATTATTAAGGCCGCAATATTTGACGGGTCTGACTCGGCAATAAAGAAACGCTCGAAGTGCTCAAGGCAGCGCATACTGCATTCAGGATATGTAGCCCCGAACATGCATCGGTAACAGTAAGCCGATGGAACCTTATAGATTTCCGGTGCAAAAGGACCGAATTCGTGCTTGTAAGGTTTGACTTTGCTGGTTAAGGTCATAGTGAGAAGGGTTCGGCCATGATACCCGCATTCAAATGAAACAATACCCGGTTTCTTTGTATAGGCTCTGGCTATCTTGACGGCGTTTTCCACTGCTTCAGCACCGCTATTAACAAACATCGCCTTTTTCGGAAAATCACCGGGGGTTATTTTAACCAGTTTTTCTGCAAGGGCTACGTAAGACTCATACATGCTAACCATAAAACAACTGTGAATAAGCTTCTCAGCCTGTTTTTTTATGCTTTCAACTACTGCTTCCTCGCAGTGTCCGACATTGACAACCCCTATGCCGCTGGAACAGTCTATATATACATTGCCATCAATATCCTGAACAACTGAACCCTTCGCGTTATCTATGAAAATGGGGATGTGATTCGAAATTCCCTGCGCAACGTATTGTGCTCTCTTTTCAAAAAGCATTTTCGTTTTTTCTCCCTGCTCATTGCCAACACTGGGCAGCTCATCACCTTTTAGCATAATAAATCCTCCTCTCTATTTTATCGTATGCTTTGTTTTATTGCTTACATCGGGTAATCTATTCTTTTCTTACAACGCCCTGAGGTAGATAGTCTCGATATCTGCCTCTGTAAGATTTCGTGGGTTTGGAACGTAAAACCTGGCCTGCTTCATTCCGCCCTGTACCAATTTATGCACATCCTTTGCCACTATTCCATAATCGGATAGTTTACAAGAGATATTTACGACTGCGAGCAGTTTTCTTACCGCATCCACTGACTTTGCGGCAGCTTCATCCATATCTAAACCGTCTATATGCTTGCCCATGGCAACTGCGACCTCGGCATATCTTTCAAGACTGGCTGTAAGGTTGAACTCCATCACATGGACGAGCATTACTGCGTTCGACTTACCATGGGGCATGTGGAATTCGGTGCCAAGGGGATAAGCAAGGCCGTGGCAGGCCCCGAGCCCGCCGCTTGTAAAGGCCATACCCGCAAGATTTGATGCAAGGAGCATATTGTAACGGCTCCTCAAGTCATTTCCCTTACCGTATGCAACGGGAAGGTTTGTTGCGATAAGGCGCATTGCCTCATAGGCCATTAGCCTTGTGTAAGGCGTGGCATTGACAGATACATACGATTCTACAGCATGGGCAAGGGCGTCAAACCCCGTGTCTGCAATAACAGAGGGGGGCATGGAAACAGTAACGAGCGGATCCAGAATCGCAACATCCGGTAAAAGAAAGCTACTGTAAAGGGATTTCTTAGTATTCTCTGCTTCATCTGTAATCACACAGACCCACGTAGCCTCGCTTCCCGTACCTGCGGTGGTCGGAATGAGTATCTTGGGGAGTCCTCTTTCAGTGAACATATTTGTACCTGCGTAATCTACAATCTTACCATTATTTCTTGCCATGGCAGCTACGCCTTTTGCCACGTCAAGAGAACTTCCGCCGCCAAAACCTATAATAATATCAAATGCCCCTTTCCTAGCCACTTCCGCTGCTTCATCCACAATTCTCGCAGGGGGTTCCGGTTCAACCCCGGCGTATACCTCAAAGTCTATTTTTTCAGATCGGAGGGCATCTTCTACAAGAAAAACGAGTCCGGCGTTCATGACTCCGGGGTCTGTTACAATAAGAGCCCGGCTGCCGCCCAGGGTCTTTATTTCCTTTCCTGTTTCATGCACAGCCCCCTTCCCGATCATGGTTTTGTTCGGTGCTAAAAGAGTTGATGTTTTTTCCAGATCATAAAAGGTATTTTTCATTCTTCATCTCCTTTTTACATAGGTTTATCTGTGGTTTTTTATATTATCAGCAATTAATGTGCCAAAGGTATTGTTACGAGAAAGAATCTTCGATAGGATCGTGCGAAAATAATTGGCCTCCCTTCGCGTGGAGGAGAATAACGCATGAAACCATATAGTGTTGGAATACAATGATGTATAGTATGATGCATATCTGTATCGTTGGTTATGAAAAGAGATTTTTTTCAGAAAAAACCCCGTTCAACAGTGCATGAATCTGCCAATCTGCTCAACGGGGCATCAAGATTTTGATTACTTTTGTATCAGTCTATTGTGCTTTACCTGTGTTAACGTATTCAATCAACTGCCCGACAGTCATATTCCCCAACCCAATATTTTTGAGATTCCGGCCTTCTTTAGAATAATCGACACCATGCATCGAGGAGACGATACAAACGAAAGCATCCATCAAAGGGGTGTCTATGCCGGCCAGATCACCAAGGTTCGCCCATGTAACCAACCCGTATGCTATATCTTCTGTAATGAAACGGTTGTAAAGATCTGCCGGGGCTTTCATTGGTGCAAATACTTTGCTGTGCTGATATTGGTCATAAAGATCCTTTCCGGAATCAGTATATCCCAGCATTACCAGCCGTTCTTTGGTGGAAATTTCAGAAAGCCCATAAGAACGGATTATCGCCATACGCTCCTTATCCACGTCTTCCATTACCTTGGCAATTGACGGGGTGATACCTTCTTTGTAATGGAGATAGTTTCCCTTGGTAAACTCGATCCGTCCGGCATTCAGCATGGCTGCTGTCGGATGACTAACCGGGTTTCCGTTGTTTAAAGCCGTATCCAGAATATTTTTTACCTTTACTGCTGTTGGGAACATTTTCTTGAATTCTATAAACATCTCATCCGTTTTTGTTGCAGGAAAGGCTGCGAAGAAGATAGCCTTTGCGTCCAGAAGGATATCCACAACGCCTGGTTCTACTACGCGGGCCCCATAAGGGAGACTGGCAGTTTCTGCCCAGTCAATTTTTGCAGTGACACCCTTATCTTTAAAAACCTTCATAAATTCAAACAAACCACCTGTTGAGCCGGGGTTGAGTATAATAGACTGTCCATCTATTACGTGTGGAGCAGAAATGTGAGCAAGCGCATTATGCGCAAAAGTAGGAACAACAGGCATAATGCACTCTGCATTCGTGAAAGCCTCTCTGGCGTTTGTAGTAAAGTTATGAATCTTCACAAATTGTTTGTTTTGTCCGCGGATTATCTCAATTCCGCCTTTTTTCGCAATAGCCTCTAGGTTACTTTTAAACTCGGATACTTCATAAAGGGTCACTTCGTAGCCCCGTAACGTAAGATCTGCAGCTGCCCCATGGGCTCCAGCGCCCGTTCCTATGACAGTAACTCTCTTCACTTCTTTCACTTTATGCCTCCTGAAATCATATTTAATACATTTAACCCTGATAAAATAAAACTTTATATTGACTCATTTGAGAGACCACCTGACAAGTATCTTGTCCAGGGTGCCGTCTGCTTTTAGTTTTGTAAGTGATTTATTCAGCATTTCCAGTTTAGCCTTATCGCCCTTTTTCACCGCCATGCCGATATCCACGGTAAGTATGGGTTTAATCCCCCTTACTATACGTACCCCCTGAGAGGTTTGATAGGCGATGATCGGATAGTCGCCGAAGCCGGCCTTAATTCGGCCCAGACCCACGTCAAGAATAACATCGGCCATAGAGTTATAGAGACGTACTTCCTTGAAAATACCTGTCTTTTTTAACGGTTCAACCCAGACAGTCCCCATTTGTGCGCCAACGGCTTCACCCTTGAAATCGTCGTAGGACTTATATTCCCTGGCATCTTTCACGCTTACTACTACTCCTTCGCTATAGGTGTAAACCGGAATGGTAAAATCAACCAGTTTTTCACGCTGCTGCGTTATCCCTAAGGCGCATGAGACGATATCGATCCTGCCAGCCTGGAGAGATGGTATCAGAGCGGTAAATGGCAAACCCTGGACCTCTATTGTGAACCCTTGATCCTTGGCTATTGCCTGGATCAAATCTATCATCATTCCATGAATGGAGCCTGTTTTTTTATCTAAAAACGAAAAGGGGATACCGGTAGGTGTAGCTCCAACTTTGTAGTTTTCGGCACATGCAACATGGGTGAGGGTAATCACGAGCAAAAATACAAAAACACATTTCAGCAATTTCAACGACATACCCGCTCCATCATTTAGCAGAAATTTTATGATTTTGAAATAACTCAATTCAAAATCATTTTATCTATATGCTCTAAAAGCAAATAGTGTGCCAAAGAAGTACATTAAATAAAATATGTAATGTCCACAACATGAGGTATAAACAAATAAGGTTTTATCTGCAGCGTGAAGAGAGTTCCTATAGTTGAGGATAGACAAAAGAAGGGCACAGTATTCTGATGCGATATTGCATCATTTAAAATTAGCAATATAATAGCTTGTCACATG
>CAYMTB010000143.1:0-9387 GCA_964393225.1 uncultured Syntrophorhabdaceae bacterium | reverse complement strand
AGTCTAAACTATTGGGTGGAAAGTGTCTCACTTATATTGGCACAGAGGGCAGATTATCGCAAAACTGAGGCAAACAGAGGTTCTTTTGAGCCAGGGTCGGACTGTAGCAAACATAGTCCGCCAGCTTGGAATAACCGAGCAGACATACTATCGTTGGAGAAAGGCATACGGAGGTATACAGGTAAATCAGGCAATCAAGCTTAAAGAGCTTGAGAAAGAAAACTTCCAGCTCAAAAAACTGGTGGCTGATCTCTCCTTAGACAATGCCATCCTTAAGGAGGCGGCCAGGAGAAACTTCTGAGCCCGGACAGAAAGCGCCGGGCGGTGGAACATATTCGCAAGGTATTGTGCATACCGGAGAGACGTCAGTATGCAGGGTTTTGGGACAGCCAAGATCAACTTAAGTGGCATATACGCATCATGCGTTATGAAGAGCAGGAAGTAACATAACGGATCGTAGAACTGGCAAAGAGATATGGACGGTACGGATACAGAAGGATAACGGGCATGCTTAGAAACGAGGGATGGAAGGTGAATCACAAGAAGGTAGAAAGGATCTGGAGGTCGAAGGGCTTAAGGTGCCGCAGAGGCAACCCAAAAGAGGCCGGTTATGGTTAGATGACAGCAGTTGTGTGAGACTGCGCCCGGAACATAAGAACCATGCATGGAGCTATAATTTTATGGCTGAGAGGACAACCGATGGGAGGTCATTCAGGATCCTTGCAATCATCGATGAATATACACGGGAATGTCTTCATATTGTTACTGACCGGCGCTTGAGTTCTCAGGATGTGCTCAATGCGCTGTTCAAACTCTTTATCCGCAGAGGGGTACCAGAGTATATATGTTCTGACAACGAATCTGAGTTCACTGCAAAGGCAGTAAGGCAGTGGCTCAACAGCCTTGGTGTGGACATCCTCTTTATTGAACCAGGAAGCCCCTGAGAGAACGGTCATATGGAATCATTCAACGGGAAGCTGAGAGATGAATTACTGAACAGGGAGATCTTAACTACCCTCACGGAGGCAAAGGTTCTTATAGAAACATGGCGGAAGGAGCACAACGGAATAAGGCCCCACAGTTCTCTGGAGTATAAGCCGCCAGTCCCTGAGGCCATATTACCTATGAACTATAATTCTTTAGTTGAGAAACTAACTTTAGGGGTGGTACAATAATACGACGGGGCAGATCATAAATTTCTTGGTAAGTTTGCCTCGGTCAGATCATGTTATTAACAAATATGACGGAAAAAGTTACAAGCAGGTAAAATAAATTACCGCTGATTGTTTTAAAGTTAATAAAGGCAACGCCAAGAAATCATCTGACTGCAATACGTTTTCAAAAATTAAAGAAGGATGTTGATTGGATTATCTCACTTACACCCCAGAAGCGCCTGTCACCTTTATTACCGGTTTCTTCTTGTTCTCTTTCCTTTGTTTCCTATCACTTTATCAAGCATTCTACAAAAAGAAGCTATTGTCACTCAACCTCATTCTTTTCTATTCTCTATTTTTTTACTACAAATGCTCTGGGCTTCATATTATTCTTCTCCTTTTTGTAGCCTTTTCCACATATTATTTCGGACGTTGGATCTCCATGGCAACGACGAGGCGGCTACGCATGACTTTACTCGCTGTCGGAATAACCATCAATATCGTTATCATAATTTATTTCAAATATACTAATTTCATTGTTAATATTATTAACGATTTGAGACTCGGTGCTTTTCCAGCAATGGATATCCTTGTACCTGTGGGTGTTTCGTTTTACGTGTTCTCCGCCATCAGCTACATTATCGACGTCTACAGGCACCCGGCGACTGCGACACGGAGCAAATTAGACTTGCTCTGCTATGTTTCCTTTTTCCCCAAATTGCTTGCAGGTCCGATCGAGCGAGCTACCAAGTTTATTCCTCAGTTAAGAAATGACACAATATTAACCAAAGAAGATGTTGGAAAAGCCATGTATCTCATCATAGCGGGATTGTTCAAGAAGGCTGTAATTGCAGACTATATTGGGCTCAATTTTGTGGATCGTGTGTTCCAGGAACCAACAAGGTATTCGGGAATTGAGAATCTGTTTGCTGTCTATGGATATTCCATGCAACTTTACTGTGATTTTTCAGGCTATTCAGATATGGCAGTTGGTATAGCTCTTATGCTCGGCTATAGGCTAATGGACAATTTCGATTCACCCTACAGTTCTTCAAGCATAACAGAATTCTGGAGTAGATGGCACATCTCTCTCTCCACATGGCTGAGAGATTATCTTTACATTAGTCTTGGCGGCAATAGATACGGCAAGTTGAAACAGTGCCGGAACATTATTATTACGATGTTACTATGCGGATTGTGGCATGGGGCATCCTATAACTTTTTGGTTTGGGGGTTATTACATGGCACGCTCCTTTCTCTGGAGAGGTTTGTTAAGATACCATACAAACTGCAGTCATACAAAACGTTACATATTTTACGCATAGTGTTGACGTTTCATTTCGTATCCTTTTGCTGGATATTTTTCAGGGCTGCAAGCTTGACCGACGCCTTGAATATAGTCCGCC
This sequence comes from uncultured Syntrophorhabdaceae bacterium, assembly GCA_964393225.1. GTDB lineage: Bacteria > Desulfobacterota > Syntrophorhabdia > Syntrophorhabdales > Syntrophorhabdaceae > MWEV01. Next base: position 6,827 of record CAYMTB010000143.1, on the reverse strand, counting down.
AGATCGTCTTTTACTTTAACGGTTCTTTAACTTGGCAATTAATAACTGGATATAGTACTGTTTTCGTACTTTTGGGTATTAGCGTTTTGTCTCATTTGCTACCCAAGGGAGGAGAACAAAAGTTGGTCAATTTGCTGACTCGGATGCCACTTTCTGTAAAAGCTATGTTATTGCTCGTTGCCATTTGGGTTACCTTACAGATAAGAGCGGCGAATATTCAACCATTTATTTATTTCCAGTTTTAGGGTCTGTCGTGGAAATACGTTGGCCAGAAATGTAGTTTTTGTAGCCATCCATCAGAACATTATATAGAAGCTCGCCTTGCACCTCGTATTCAGCCTTACGAAAGTGTACTTTGTCTGCGGAAGGTTTTTGGTTAGTAAGGATCCTCCTATATTTCTTGAGTACTCCATAAAGGTCCCAGCATGCCACACCGTTTGGTCTATACAAGTTCAAAATTGCATTTCGAGCCAACAATACGTTTTGAGCTTTTAAGTCTCTCCTGTTTCGAATTTTGACACCCGGTGGGGTCGTCAAAAGAATACTTGCGGCAACATTTGACGCTTGAAGTGTTTTTACGAATGTCTGGGCTTGAAAGTAAAACTCGTTCATATCAAAATTGCGGACATAACCATCGTTTGTACCGAGCGACACAATAATCAAATCTGGTTGCAGCGCCTTTAACTGTTCTTGAAAGTAATCTGAATTGTTAAAATGCCGGAACTCTGCTCCGTTAACCCCGATTGTATTGTAAATGATTCCATTAGTATCTTCTTCAAGCAAGAGACCGTACATTTGAAAGAAGCTTTGAAGTGTATTGGTTTTCTTGGCGCGAATACTTACCTCAGTTTGGAGTTCCGGAAAGATAAAAGTTGACATAAACAATGAATGATCAGGTGTATATTTCTGGCCAGGAACTATGGATGACACCCTAGTATTATTCGATGAGTCGACCATGTCAACCTCGGAACTTCTTTTACAGAAGACTTCGACGTCATATGCTGCGTCACTCTTATCGTGAAACAGAACTAGTTTGGTGAAACTATACCTCATATCCTTATAAGGCAGGATCTTTAAGCTAATCTCTGCGTCGTGACTTTCGGTTTGCATGGTAATTCCCGACAGTCCTATTGGAATAGGCGGTAAACTCTTAACATTTCGACGATATACCCATTTTACATTACTTTCCGAACTGTAATCGGGCGGGCCATTGGTCCCAATTACACGATAAGGGAACACTAACCCTCGTCCGCCGTTTCCAAAACGCTGCTGCAAGAGACGCCTTAATACTCCTGGAAAATGGTCGGCCTGAACGTGCGAATCCCCAATGTGGACAATTACTACCTTTCCCGGGACTCCTTTTTGAAGTTGGTAAAGCTTTGCATAAAAATGGTCGAGTCCCGAACGAAAGTCAACTTTCCCATAAATAACATTTACTGGTCCATGTTGTTGTGCAACTTCTGCCTGCGTGAATAAAGGACTGCCGCACATCAGTGCAACGAAGGCAATTATGAGAAGTCTAGTCGGCACTGTTACCATATCTCGAATACTCACTTAAGAGTGTTTTTGTAAGTGACTGGGCCACCTTTTTTGCACCAGAACCGCTAAAATGGGTATAGTCTTTTGCTGCCCACCCTCTATTGACCCATCTTACCATCGAATCTTCACCCCCCATTGCTTCGAACAGATTCCAAAAGGCGATGCCTGTCCTCTCCGCAATACGTTCTTGCGATTTCAGAAGTTTCGAAATGCACGGCGAGGTCACATAGTCTTCGCCTTCCTTTATGCTTTGGTCGCCGACGCTTACCAAAAGAATTGAAGCCTCAGGAAAAGATTTCTGAAGGTGTTGCACGGTAGCGACCATTTTTTCCTCATACCATTGATATCCCGTAGCATGCGGATCGGCAACGTTAACACCATAATGTAAAATGATGAGTTTATATTGAAGATAGTTATTAAAAGAGCTTAACAACGAAGAAGGTATAGATATCAGCCTGGTGCCTGAGTGGCCTCTCAGCGACAGATTGTCGACAAAAATACCATTTTCGCTCTCTATGCTGAGTCCATAAACGAACACGGGTTCACTCCCTTTGAAGTTAACCCTTAATTGTCGAGCTGGTTTTTCACTATACAGAGTGACTTGCTGAAGGGCATCCATGACTGTCAGGTCAATTGATTTTTCCAGCCCATCGTCAAACCGAAATGAGATACAACTATGACTGTCGCTGTTAATAAAAAAAACTTTTGCGAGACTGAAATCTTCTCCTTCTCCGTTATCTCCCCGCCGTATATTTATCCAGCTATCACGTTTGTTGATATTTTCCGAAGCATTCTTGACCATCTGAGGCACGTATACGCAGCCCGAGATGCCGCGCGGAATATCACTTCGAGTTCCCGTTAAAAGGGAGTATGTTTGCCAAGAATTACTATACGAGTGGGAGATTGATTTGCGATATGCAGCCGCAGGAGAAGTTATTGGCACAAAGCCTACCCCATGACCTCCGAAAACAGTTTGGAGCTCTTTTCGCAGGTCCTGAGTGATAAGATCACCTTCAATCATAGAATCTCCAAAATACGCAATCCTTACAGTGTCTTCTGATATCTTCATGCGATCGATTGCTTGGAAAAAAAACTGCAGGCCCTTTCCCTTGCCTAAGACATTTCTGATTTGCGTAACGTTGAGGTTCTTGCCAGTAACGCGTCCGATCTCCAGAGGAGGTCGACTTGCCTTGGGGATGGCTTTTGTGGGTTCTTTCTCCGTCCCTAAGGGAACTGTAGTCTCTGTTTGCTGTACCTTCGACGCAACTGGCCATAACCTGATTTTTCTTATTTTCAAAAAACCAAATTCTATGTCAAGAGGAAGAAGCGAAATCAGAAACAAACCCAAAACAGTCATGCCAAGGATTAGTGGGGGTTCATATATAAAATTACTTCGTTTCATAGACTTTGATGGCCACTCTAATAAGAATGTATGTTCGGCAAAAAATATGATTTACTCTTGCAAGAGCAAGATAAAATCAATTCACTGCGGCTATTCCAGCATGAAAAAACGAGGCTAAGCGGGGTTTTACCGGGCAATTAATTAGTTCCGTTATCGAAATGGCGCGACTCCTTAATCCGAAAAATCTTCTCGCACCCTTTTCGCTCCAACGTATGTCTTGCTATAAAAAGTGGATTCAAGACTATTAATGCGAACTCCTTTCTGTCCGATCGAAGATGAGTGAATGAATTTATCGTTGCCGATAAAAATGCCGACATGCGTGGGTCGCTCAGAGTGTAAACGAGTTCTAAAAAAAACAAGATCTCCCACAGCCAAGTCTTTTTTGTTCACTTCTTGGCCGATTTGATATTGTTGCGCCGACGTCCTTGGTAGTCGATAGCCAAATAAGCGAAAGATCTCTCTAACGAAACCCGAGCAATCAAACCCACGTTTATCCTCTCCACCAAGTTGGTATGGCGTTCCGAGAAACTGCATAGCTACATCTATTAGCTTTGACTTTACCACGTTTGAATCAAATGTACTGCTATCAAAGCTTGAATCTTGATTCGCCTTCCGGGTAAAAGAAGAAATTATGATAGTATATTTTTTGTTTGGCGGCTTAATGTTTGTAAAATGATGTGTACCACTCTCTGCTTGATAACTATAAATTGTTGCTGACGCTAACACAGGTGAGAACAATAACAAGACTAGGATTATATAGAGTTGCAACATCAAAATTATCCTTCATGTAGATGGGTCGAGAACTTTTGGGTATTATAACAAACGATTGAAATAGTGTAAACTCTTTTGTGTAAATTTGTCATTTTAAAGTTAAAAGCGGACTCCTTCCTTCAGACGAAGTTCTGAGAATATGTCAAGGGTGGCGCAATCGATGGAGTTTTGTTTGTGGGCAGCGATTAGATCGGCATTAATGCCTTCGAGGCCGGATAAGAGTTCGGTCAAAGGAGGGATCACCGCCTTGCCCTCGGTACGGGTATAGTCACTATGAAAAGCAGAAAGGTACCGGAAAACGGCTGAGGGGGAAGGAACTGACCGGTGTTTCTCTTTTCGCCACCGTCTCTCTGTCTCCCGGCGCTCCTTTCTCGGGAGGCCCTTAAGTTCGATGCGACGGAGTATCCGGCAGAACCCCTCATCGGCTTCAAGGATGCGGAGATCATCGATACATTCTCCTCCGGCGAGGTTGAGAAGGATAAGGGAGAGGACGATCTGTTCATCCGCCCAGCCCTGCACCTTCACATGCAGGTGCGACGTGATGCTTTCTCCCAGATTGAGGACGGAGGCCAGATCCAGATAGACAGGAAGACCTGCAAGAGAAGTCATACCGCTTACACTTTTCTCTTTTTCGTACTTGTAAGGAAGAACTCCTTGTGGCATAATTGTTTCACCTCGTTGATGATAGATTTTGTTGTCCGACATCACTCTATCACCTTGATATTCAAGGGTCAACGAGGTTTTATATTATTTTTGGTGGTGGATTGAGGATCATACAGACCTGAGTTCCCCGACAGGTTCGGTTCCATTGAAGATGCCAGGGCATTCTCTCAGACCTTCTTTCCCTGGTACAATATAGAACCCACTATATTGGTCGGTCTAACAATTAATATATGACCATCGTATCTTTTCGTTTCTTTAATATTAGGCTCTCGCCTATCAAAAAAAAACAATAGCAAAACTTATGAAATATATTGAGATAATTATCAGAGTAATTAGCAATTGTCCGGTCAGGTTTAAACGACCATCTTTTTTTACGGGTATTTTGTCCACAATTACCAGTTATATTATTGGTCAACGGAAAAGAGCAGCAAGCTGTGTATAAAAGGAAGAAGCTGGGCATAACCACTATCGGGAAGATACGAGAAGACATCGACCATTATTACCTCTAATAAACCTTTTGAAGAGTGGGGAGAGATATTTGGTAACGATGTGGTGGCAGCGGCAATACTTGACAGATTGATCTACCACTGCTACCCCTTCTTCATCCAGGGAAAGAGCTACCGGCTAAAAGAGATGATGGGAAAAAAGAAGGAGTAAAAAATGAAGCAGTGGCTGAAAGGGGAAGGCATATGGAAAGGAAGGATGGACTAATATTCATGAAAAAAGTTGGTCAGTTTTGATGATAGTTGACAGCAGGTGAACATATTTGATTGTAAGTTCTTTCTGTCTTTGATAATATTTGTAAAAACCATTCAAAACAATATGTTTGGAACACGAAAGGAGGAATAATGGGAACAACAAAAGGGGAAACATTCTTTCCGTCAAAGAATTTACTGTTATTGGTAGTTATTGTTTTTAGCTGGGAGATTGGAGCACATGCCGCCAGCTTCGATTGTGGTAAGGCTGTTACCGTGATTGACAAGACGATTTGTGCAGAAAGAGAACTCTCTAATCTTGACGATACATTAACACGATCATACAAGGATGCGCTGGCAAAATCGCGCCAAAAGGACGTTCTTAAATCTGAGCAAAGAGCGTGGCTTACAAATGTACGCAATAAGTGTGGAGACACCACCTGTCTGAAGCGCGTCTATCGTGAGCGAATCACAGCGATTGATAGTCTCATAGGGGCGAAACCCGATCTACCGCGAGACGTGCAAGCACAAGGCGACATCCGCTATCACTCTTTTCCTGTCCGAAATACGAAAATCCTTTTTCCCAAGCTCGTGCATTTTAAAGACAAAACAGTAATGAACAAAATTAACCATCAGATCGACGAGTTAACTAAGGGCTTTGGTTGCGATGACGGGAGCACAAAGCCCTCAACCACCAAAACAACCGACGAGTTTAGCGTAAAGTCCAGCGTGACATATGCTGAAAATGATGTGTTCAGCATTTATGCCTCTGCGCAATACTTCTGTGGAGGAAGTCCATATCCAACAAATGACGCCAATATCTCGGCGACCTTTGATCTCCGTACCGGAAAGAAGGTTGAGTTCAAGGACTTGTTCACGAATTATGCGGCTAACGAGAATGAGGTTCTAAAAATAATTGCAGAAAGACTGACTGCTTCTCTTACCACAGGCGGTGGAAACCGCGATAGTGACTCTTGCCGGGACATTTACTCAATAGAACATTTGAAAGAATCTGATTTTGCATTCAATTTCTCAAAAGTCGGTCTAAGGGTACAACCCTTATGGCCACATGCCATCGAAGCGTGTGCAGAATTGGTCACAGTTCCTTATCGTAAGCTAATAAAGTATGCACCACCTGATGGTCTACTTTCGCGTATAGGCAAATAAAATGTAATGCCAATATAATCACATATTCATTCCAGACATATAGAAATAAACCTCCTATAACAACCACATTCCCTTATACAACCTATAAGAACTGGTTCTCTTCTTTGCCCCCGCATCAACATCCCACCGCCACCCGCACATCTATCACCAATCACCCCTTCTTCAAACTCCCCAGGGAGTTTGAAGAAACATTTACACAAAATCCATCTCTAACATCTCACATTTTTAACCCGCCAGAGTAAAATCCCCTCTAAAACCAATCATTTTTTACCCTCACGAGTAAAAAAGTGCTCCAAACCCCACGCTATACCCTCAATCATCATCCGTTTCATCTCCCACTATATATATTAAATACCGTCGGCGCACATTTTATATAAAGAGGAGGTGAAAACCAAATGAATAACGTAATTATTTCAGGTAATTTAGGAAGCGATCCAGAGACATTCTACACGAATGATGGCACCCCTATTGCATCTTTCAACATGGCCTTTAAGTCAGGCAAAAAAACAGGATGGATCAAGGTCTCATCTTTCGAAAAACTTGCTGAGATCGTAGAACAGCACCTTAAAAAGGGTAACCACGTTGTCGTA
>CAYMTB010000142.1:0-9392 GCA_964393225.1 uncultured Syntrophorhabdaceae bacterium | reverse complement strand
ACCATGTCCCTTACAGATGAACTTACGGGTCTATACAATAGACGTGGTTTTTTCGCTCTCTCCCAACAGCAGCTGAAGGTAACAGAGAGGACAAAGAAGGACATGCTCCTCTTCTTTGTTGACCTGGATAAGATGAAACAGATTAATGATACATTGGGTCACCAGGAAGGAGATAAAGCGCTTATTAAAGTTGCTACCATCCTTAAAGAGGTATTCAGGGAATCAGATATCATAGGTCGTATGGGAGGGGATGAATTTGCAATTCTTGCAATAGACACAACAGCTGAAACCAGAGAAGCCCTCACACATCGTCTTTACAATATCCTTGATGATTATAACAGACCCGAAGGGAGAAACTATCAACTCTCCCTGAGCATAGGCATAGCCCGCTATAACCCTGAAACACCCCGTTCTCTGGATGAACTTATGGCACAGGCAGATATATTGATGTATGAGGAGAAGAGGAGTAAACAGCATTAAGGATATTCAGCTAACTATGCATGTTTTATGTGGTAATACATGTTTTTCAAAGTCTGCAAGGCTATATAGTTGCAGGTGCTATAAGTAACATCCCTTCCTTCATCTCTCGTCAACACCAGTTACAACAATACTCAACATCTGCATAATACCGGGGGAGGGGTGAAAAGTTAAGGGGTATTAATAGCAAAGCAAGAAATGTCAGAAATGTACGGAATTCGTACTTCCCATACTTCCCACATTATTTTCTATGGGGGTCTACTTCTTCCTCGCCCCCCCCATGTTCACCTCCACTAATTATTGAAATCTCACTGCCCAAATCAAGGCTCTTAGGAGTCTTGAAAAGAAGGATCTCATAAAGACTTTCTGCCGATATTACAATCCTTTTATCTCCCTCCACGTATAGAAATTAATCTAATAGCTCCACCAAATTCTATGCCAAAGGAGGAAACATGCGACAAGACTATGCCTATATAGCCAAAAATACCAGTTTATGTCTTACCACAACAGAAAAAGGAAATGCCTACTGTGACACTTTACCAGATGAAGAAGTAGAGGAGACAACTGATATCCTCAATGAATTACTGCTTCTTGTACAGGATGCCTATGTCCTTGTAGAAGACAATTCTGATATTGACGGATGGGTTACTGCGATTGATAAAATCTATAAAGAAAGTTACGATTCAGTTAATCCAGGCATTACAAGAGATGTCATCATTGATGCGTTATCAAAAGGATACCCGGGATTGAGAGTTGTAATATGGGATTGATAGCGGCAAAAGATCTAAAAAAGAATCTGGCCGCTGTAATCTTCAGGTCCTCCATAATTAATTCGATTTTATCAATAACAAGTAGTAGTATGTTGCAAAGACCCCCATGACAAAAGAAAAGCTTTTAATGATTACCCGGGAACTCCTCAGGACAGAGAACCAGCTTGATTTTCTCCTGAGACTGGAACAGGAAGAGTTTGAAATGCTTGTTGCATCCATTAGATGCAGATTGCAGCGGACAGAGAAAAATCAATAAAAGGGAGGCGAAACGAATGAAGAAGACATTCGTAATTATCGTTGCATTGCTTGTCGGCGTGGTATTTGTTTCAGCAGGATTTGCCCAGGATAAAATAAATCTTCCGTCGGCAACTCCGCCACCAGTTGCATCACCTGAAAAAGTCACAGCTCCAGAGAAGGCAGCACCAGAAAAGAAAGCAAAAAAGACGAAGAAGTCAAAAAGTAAGAAGACAAAGAAAAAAGCTCCAAAGGCAGCACCTGAAGCATCAACAAAATAACCGCAAAAGGGGCGTCCAGCCCCCTCAGTTCTGGTCGTTCACAATTTAATATTCAAGAAAAGTCGTGTATAAATAATTCACTTCATTTTCTATCTCTTTATCTGTTAAAGTAACCTCGCAGCAATCACCTGTTGTATGGTTCCGGTGCTTGTCGGATAAGGAGGGTATCCATAAAAGGGTTCGCCACTTTTCCTGTAGTTCCTTTTGCTGAGTCGGCTAAAGCAACATATGGACCTCTTTCTTGAAAGTCCATCACCGATGAGGTTAAAGATACTGGTTTGAGGCTGGGAGGACTCTTTTGAAAAATGTTGATAGATTAAGGTTTTCAATGTGGTGGACAATCCTTGGGGTTATTCTCGTCGCCACAGTCGTATATATGTCTCTAATACCTCTATCCCCTCCTAAGGTTTTTATTTTCCAGGAAAGCGACAAGATCATGCATTTCTCCGCCTACGCAGTCATGATGATCTGGTTTGGCCAGATATATTTGAAAAAATCAGTCTCGCTATCCATTGCATCGGGTCTTATCATTCTGGGCATGGTTCTTGAGATCCTTCAGGGCTTAAGCGGTTACCGGACATTCGAATACCTGGATATAATGGCAAATATTCTCGGGGTTGTCTTCGGGTTCTTTATTACTCAGACAAAGTTTGGAAGCTTTTTCTACGCTTTTGAAATGCTCCTTGCTCCCTCCAGAGACTGACAGGTTAAAAAACTGCAGTAACCGCAACCCACAAGATTAAAAACATACATGGTACAAAGAGCATCCTGGTGAATATTTTAAAAAGTATCTTTAATGCGGCAACATCCTGAAACTGCACTGTTGTATGAGTTGGGCGTAACACATCTTACTTTCTGGAGTTGCCTCTATCTACCCTGCCGTCACCCCCCATGTTCAGTAAGAAACAATGTAATTATCGATATCGGCAAGAAGCCAAAACAGATCTGTCATTCTATGAAACTTATCCATCCAGATTCTGCCGCTGAAAATCTCATTATGACATCAAAAAAGAAAAATGGGTATAAACCCATTTTTCTATCTCCTGTTATTTCTGTTCTGGCGGTATTTTCGTGTCATCCTCTTTACGAGGCCGCGATTGCCACCAGCCAAGGCCGATAAAGCCTGCAACGATTGTTAAAACAATCAGTATTACGGTCATCCAGGCCGAATCAGTCGGTCCTGAAATCGTAAACAGGATTTTGAAAGACTATGAAAAAATAACATTGTGCAAGACTTCAGACAGGAGAGTCCTCGGAGCGATGAACGAATTCATTTTCCATTTCAGGGTCATCTGCGAAATGGAGGAAGGACTTGCGAATATCGATATGGATAAAGCTAACAGTCGGGCGGCAGGTGCCGTCATGAAGCTCAACAACAAATACATATGGCCGAGAGAGATGCTGCAAAAGGCAATAAGCAGCTTATGAGACTTCTCGTCCGCGGTGGTAGTTTATCAGCCGGTTTCGGCGTATCCAAAAGTTATGTCGACATAATAACAGAATATCTTTTCCCAAAAGGAATTGAAGTCATCAACCGCTCACGATACAGAGAAACAACATTTGACGGTATCGGCACATTCTCTGAAGACGTAGATTTCTTCAAGCCTGACATTCTCTTTTTCCATTTTGGCATAGATGACGCTTTCCAGTGTATCTACCGCTCAGAATTCCAGGAGAATATGGTTCAGATGATCAGGTTAGCCCGCAGTCGTTTCAATCCTGTCGTTATTCTTGCAACTTCACATTCCTTTGACGATCCCTATGATATGGATGCTATTTATATCTTTTACCGGTCTTTGAGAATAGTGGCTGAAGATATGGACTGCGAAATGATGCCGGTTCATTACTATTGGGCAGGTTATCTTGAAGAGCATGGTCTGAAAAGCGCCGATCTCACTTTATCTGATACCAGGTATCCCAATGAGAGAGGCCATCAGGTTATTGCAGATGCCGCGATGAAAGGATTGGAGAAGATTATTCAAAAGAAAGAGATTGGTTGATAGCTGCAAGGTCGCCCTATAAATCCAGACTATCTTTTTCGTGAAACATCTTCAGGAAAGACCGCCCGTGCCTCCCGTATAAATAGCGATCTCAGTTTATCCCAGAAATCACCTCCGAGAACAAATAGACTTGCAAGAAATACAGCGTCAGAAGCAATACTTACCCAGAGACGCCAGGAGGAATTATCGGGCAGCCAGTGTGGCGCGTATGACATGATGTAGGTTGGTATAATAGGCAAGAGAAACATCGCTATTCCAACACAATGCCGAATCTTTCCTATGTTTCCTGCAGGTTTAAGACTTCCCAGCCATCCCTTTACCCTCGACATGATACGGTCGAAGTTTTCCTTACCCATCACTGCAACTGCAGGTACGGCCATGATCTCAAAACCAAAAAACAGAATCCCGCTTATTGCAGTCTTAACAGCAATCGGAAGATCGGCCTTTGCCACAAAGACCATACCAAATGGCATAATCAGACCTATTACAAGCAGTATGATACCCAGATAGAATCTTGTATTAACGCTCATTATCTCTCATATCTTTCAGTTTACCGTCCCAGTATTCAACATAGGCGGCATAAGCCCCGGATGACGTCAAAAATGTATATGCTGTTCCAATGTTCAACATGCAAAGTCTTTTACCACTGCAAATCCTGTATCACCCTTTTTACTGTTTCAATTATAGACAAAGGGGTAACAATATGCCATCCCTTTGAGAGCGCCACCTCGCTGAGACCTTCCGTTGCATTTATGCAAAAAGCCTTTGCAGCCTTATCGAGCATGTCGATGTCCCCCTCTGAATCACCAAAAGCCATGGAACTCTCGTATGGATATGCGCCGAAGATACCTTCAATCGCATCTTTTTTTCCTTTTTTTCTTGCCAGGGATTTGCTGATATTGCCGGTGAACACACCGTTTTCAACCTCCATTTCTGTTGAAATGTATCCGTGTACAGAAAAATAATCAGCAACTGCTTTACCTATGCATTGCATCTCTCCGGTGACAAGATATATATCGTACCTTTTCTTCAATAATTCTATGAGCGGCCCAGCAAAAGGAAAAAAGTTGCTCCCTTCCTTCGTCTCAAGAAAGGTTGCTGTTACACTGAGTATTGAACTTAGATGATGACCCTTTAGGCCGTCAGCAAAGTGTATATTCAAGTCCTCAATAGTTGTCTCGTAGTCAACCTGCTCAGCTCGGTACATGTGCAAGTCCTGGTTCAGACTATTGACAATATCCCTGCCGATGATGCGTTCTTTGAGGAAATACTCGGCCAAAGGGAAAATCAAATATCCATTGTAGATTGTATTGTCTATGTCAAATAACGCTATTCTCTTTTGTTCCATCGGCACATCTTCATTTTCAATCTTTAAGTTTACCATTCCAGTATCCAACATAAGCAACATACGCCTCATATGACGTCAAAAATTGTATATGCTGTTCCATATTAAATCTGTAAGCCATAAGATATGCTGCTCCTGATCTGCGGGCTTTTTCCATTCTGTGATGCCCATCAATCAGGTTATATCTCCCAGGTGCTATTTCGGCCAATATTACCGGATCGGTATTACAGGCTGAATCCATGTAGTCCTCATTGATATGTGGATGCTCTTTTGCGTAATCCTTCACTGCAACGCGTTCAGGCATAAATTCTTCCCGATGATCATCAATGAACGAGAGCATCTTCGTGATGTTAAAATGGAATATTCCATTAGGGTAAAACTCGTCCCCTTCATCAACAGAAACAGGTGTGAAATTCTTGTTTAACGTCAATGCTCTCTCATGTTTTATTTTTTTCACTCTCATTCCCTGTTTATCCGTCCAGCTTTATTCAGTGGTGCCAAGCCTATGCTGAATTGCAATAACCTTTCCTTGCCGGGATAGTTTATCGGCATGAACCATGTGAATCCGTTGACGTATAACTGTCAGAAACATCAAGAGGCTCTTTTGGGTTGTTTCTCCAGTTTCTTTGTTGTCTTCTGTTGCTGTTTGTCGGCGTTTTGCTTCTGGCCCTTTTCTTTGTCTTTCTTGCTCTTGTCTCTCATTGTTTTTCCTCCCCTTTTTATTTCGCGATGTTAGTTCTGTATTGAAATACTATCCATGAAGACGCTCTTTGTCAATGTAAACTCATGGTCCATCCCATACAGCGAATTACCGTTGGGATGGTATGGTCATCGGCAAAATCTACGAAAGCGCCACTTTTACCGGCAAAATGACTATAAATGTGCGATATATTGGTGTATTAAATTGGTTGGTATAGAAATTATTATCATGAAGCAAAGAGGCACAAAAGCTGTCATTGACATGATATACACATAATTTATTCAATATCTATAATTATTTGTGGTGATTACTTAAAGTGTTGTGTGAACTGTTTTGCAGTTGCGTCAGTGACGGTGCCAAGAATTTCCAGGTTGTCGGCAGCAACTCTTTGTTTTTTTGTAATACTCAATTATGGGGTAGAGGGCAAACACATATTGCAACATTATTATAACGCTTATTCCGATTCTGGTATTACCCCAAGTAGAACAATTTCAGTTTTTTTTCTTGACCCGCACAAAACATATAGTATACTTTATATTATACTAATCGTAAGTATACTAAAGTAAAAGTCTGAAGGGGGCAGGATGGACTTCGTAAACAGAAAGGCTGAGCTATCCATACTTGAAAAGCATTATCGTGAGGACGGTTTCCGTTTCATCCCTGTTTACGGAAGACGCCGGATCGGTAAGACCAGGTTGATCCAGGAGTTTATCAAGGGGAAAGACGCCGTATATTTTCTTGCTGACAGCGTCTCTGAGGCAGAGCAGCTTAAAAGCCTCGGTCGGACCATGGGAGAGCATTTTAATGATGCCATCCTGAGGGATGCCGGGTTCAGGGACTGGTACCAGCTTTTTGCCTATCTGAAAGAAAAAAACACCGAACAGCTCATCCTCGTCATTGATGAGTTCCCCTATCTCGTCAATTCAAATCCCGCAATATCTTCGATATTCCAGAAAGGGATAGACGAGTACTTGAAAGAAACGAAGCTTTTCCTGGTCCTCATGGGTTCAAGCATCGGGATGATGGAAAAAGAAGTGCTCTTTTATAAGGCCCCTCTCTATGGAAGAAGGACTGCCTCTCTGGAGGTCAGGGAAATGGAATTTCCTGCTCTTAAAGAATTCTTTCCCGGAAAGGACTTCGATGATCTCGTGAAGATATACTCTGTTTTCGGGACCGTGCCGGCATATGTGGAAAAGATCCACGCGAAAGATGATATCTTCGCCAATATCGCAGATCTGGTGCTGGACAGGGGAAGCTTTTTCTACAATGAGGTTGAATATATCTTGCGGGAAGAACTGCGGGAACCACGTAACTATTTTGTGATTCTGAAAGCCATTGCCCAGGGGAAGAGAAAATTATCGGAAATCATCAACGATACAGGTTTTGAAAAAAGTCTCATCTCCAAATATATAGACACATTAAGAGGGCTCAGGTTCGTCGAGAAAGATATACCGGCTACAGAAAAGTACCCCGAAAAGAGCAAGCAGGGCTTCTACAGGCTCCATGACAAGTTCTTTACGTTCTGGTTCAAATACATATTCCCCAACAGAAGCAGAATAGAAATCGGCAACGCCGATTATGTCATGACACTCATAAAAGATTCCTTCGAGCATCATGCTTCCGGCGTTTACGAGGACGTATGCAGGGATCTATGCAGAGTTCTCATGTCTGACGGGCATATGCGGTACACAACAATAGGTAAATGGTGGTCAAGAAACGAGGAGATAGACATCGTAGCTCTCGATGAAGAAACAAAAACAGTTTATTTTGCCGAGTGTAAGTGGAGCAATAAAAAAGTAGGTGAGGACATTTATCAGAATCTTGTACGGAAATCACGCCTTACAGACTGGTTCAACGGTGTAAGAACCAGCCGATTTGTGCTGTTCAGCAAAAGCGGATTCACCAGGGGGATGATTGAATTAGCACGAATGGATAATGTCCTGCTGGTACATAAGGATAGAGCCGTAAGCCATGTTTCAAATTCTTAAAGTTGCCATAGTATTTCATTTTTTACTTTCGGGCGCCACATCATCTATTGTCTCCAGATATCCAATTTTCCTTTTTTCGATCTCTTCCATGTCAAATCTTATATCAGGTTTTATCGGGGTTAGATGTTCCTTCTTCTTGTGTCCCGCAGTCTTAATAATAAAAGATTGAAAACTCTTGTTCCGATGGAGGGTATCCATTATGAACCCCGACTCCTTCAGCAGGTTGACAACAAGCCTTGTTGCCGCTTCTTGCTCTGATTTATAGACGAACATGAGGTCTATTACCATCTTATCACTACAGAGGTTTCTGGCGAGCTCATAAAGATATGTATGTTGTGCATAGACGACCCCCTTGAATGAGAACACATTATATTTTGACTGGTCTTTTGCTATGTTTATATCGGGCAAAAGTCTTTCAAGAAACTCATCGACACTAAACCACTCTTTGAACGGTACGATATCATACCCGCTCGTGTACCTCACAATTTCCATCTCCCGGGCCTTTCTATCTGCCTCCTTCAAATAGCAGGTGAACTGATCCTTGCTCGATTCATGGTGTTCTTTTACCGTGGTGATGGCTTCTTTTTTCCAAAAAACATCAACGTCTTTGAGCAGTTCCGACAGTTTGTCCGCAGATATCGTTGAATGATTCGATGTGTTGTATTTTCCGCTCGCCACATATTCCGGTATTTTGCCTATATCATGTGCGAGTCCTGTTATGAGCGCCTTCGGTACAGACAATTCGTAATCGGCGTTATTTTCCTTCAGGATACTTATAAGATTTCTGGTAACGCTGTATGTATGTTCCTCCAATGATACATCGTTGAGATAGTCCTTCACCGATCTCAAATCTATTGACTCATTATCATTTGTTTGTCCCGCTAAAATCGATGGCGCCGAACCGTACTGACTGATAATATTGAGCAATGTCTGAATCACCGGCAGCGCCCCCTCCTGTAGCTCGATTACCTTCAAGTACGGATAATAGCAGTCGTCAAGAAAAGACTTCAAGGTTTTAGACCATGGTTCAGTACTGGTAACATCAGTAACATCAGTAACATCGGTGTCATCGGTATCACTGGTAACCTTTGAGTCAACGGTTGTCTCTGATGCCGCAACTGCCGTAGCCGTTTCGGAAGGCTCTGTCTTTAAATCCGCCTTTTTCTTGTTGCCTGCAGAAGTATCACCTGAGGCAAACAGGTCGGCTACCCCTTTGCTCTTAACAGGAAGGCTCCTGTGTTCCTCGTTATGCTTCAGCCAGATATCAGCCGCAAGCTGTTCGAGAGGAACCGATATCCGCTGATGATCCGCTGATATTTTAGAACTGAAAAAGATAATCCATGCGGCATACCCGAAAAGGGCAGCGGCGACAATCGCAAGTATGGTTAATGTCATTCCCACTCCTGTATAAAAGCTCTGAATTTTTCTGATCGCCTCAAACCGATGTACCAGAGGGACGCTATCACCGATACGCTTGCCATACTTGAAAACAGCGCGAACAAAGCAGAAGGAATCAGAACGCTCCGTATCTTCATAAGCCACTCATAGGGCCACACCCATTCTTTTTTCAGCGTTTCGTTCAATGTGGACACCATGT
>CAYMTB010000141.1:0-9444 GCA_964393225.1 uncultured Syntrophorhabdaceae bacterium | reverse complement strand
TTCCAATGCTCCGGGAATACTTTCACACCTGCATGGAGCATGAGCAAATAAAATCCATTCGGCCGTGACAGCCTCTTCCTCGAACATGTTGCAATCTAACCTGTCGGTTTATCACCCTTTTCCGGATTGCACCGGTTGCATGAAATCACGATATTTGACCATTCCATTGCCCCGCCCCTTTATCTCCCTCATACTCTTTTACAACCCTGCCAGGAAAGAGAAGGGTCACTGCCTCTTTTCAGGACAACGCATTTAAGGGTCCAAACGTTGCTTTCAAAAGAAGGGCTCTATCCATAAACCATTAGAAAATAACGTTTATTTCTCTTCATTGTCAACGTTATTCGTATCAGGGACATTCTATGGGCTGCAGCAACCCTGTCAGGATTTTCCCCTTGAAATCTAATCACAATTACGAGAGAATAGATTTACGGATAAAATAGTCAAATAAATAAAGGAGAACCATGGAGGAATCGTCTCCACGTGATATAACTCGCACAACACTGAGTGTTTTGCTGATTGGCATTCTCATCGTCGCCGTCTTCTGGATCCTCCACCCTTTCCTGCCCTCGTTAATTTGGGCAACAATGATAGTCGTAGCGACATGGCCGCTCATGTTGCGCGTTCAGGCACGGTTGCGGGGCAAACGAGGGCTCGCCGCCCTGGTAATGACGGCGGCGCTGATACTCGTTTTTGTCATACCATTCTGGCTCGCGGTGTCAACCATCATAGATAATTATGACAAGATTGGCGCCCTGGAGGAATCCTTCCATAAAAGCACTTTACCATTGCCTCCCCACTGGGTGGAAAAGCTGCCGATGGTAGGTCCCAGGCTTTCAGGGGCATGGCGGGAAATTTCCTCTGCCGGCCCGCAGGGGTTAATCCTGTGGCTTACGCCCTATGCCGGAAAGCTGGCCGGATGGTTTGTGGCTCAGGCTGGCAGCGTCGGCAAAATATTCGTCCAGTTTCTGCTGACAGTGGTCATTGCCGCAATACTGTATTCTAAAGGTGACAAGGCCGCCAAAGGCGTACTCCGTTTCGCGCGGCGGCTTATAGGCCATCATGGCGAAGAGGTTGCCATCCTCGCTTCAAAGGCAATTCAGAGCGTTGCACTCGGCGTGGTTGTTACAGCCCTGGTGCAGTCCCTCCTGGGCGGCATCGGTCTTGCCGTGACCGGTGTGCCGGCTGCATCCATCTTCACTGCCGTTATGTTTATACTCTGCGTGGCACAGCTTGGACCGGGGTTCGTGCTGATTCCGTCCATCATCTGGCTCTATTGGAGCAACCACGCTGCAGCGGCAACAATATTGCTCGTATTGACAGTAGTTGTCATGAGTCTTGATAATGTGCTGCGTCCTTTGCTTATTAGGAAAGGTGCAGACCTGCCGCTCCTGCTTATCCTTGCAGGTGTTATAGGAGGTCTTGTCGCTTTCGGTATTGTAGGTATATTTGTTGGTCCGGTGGTACTGGCTGTAGCCCTCACTCTGCTTCGTGCCTGGATCGATGAGGAGGGCAATGAATAGCGTGAAGGATTCAAAAACTAAACGCTTTACGCTAAACGATATCCGCTAAGTTGAGATACGAGGAACGAGATACGGATCAAGGCAGGTTAGAGCTTCAGGGAGTGCCCGTTTTCCTTCAGCCATTGTTTGTGCGTCCTGAAGTCCGGCATTGCAATCCTTACCGATTCCCAGAATTCCTTCGAATGATTCTTTACTTTGATATGGATGAGTTCATGGATAATAATGTAATCAATCACAACAAGCGGGGCCATCATAAGTCTCCAGGTAAACGACAGACGGTTATGATGTGAACAGGAAGCGTAGCGGTATTGAGCGCTCGTTATTCTGATGCCCTCCTGAAAAAGGTTGAGTTGTCTGCTGTAATAAGCTACTCTCTCCACAAACAACTCTTTTGCCCTATTTTTATACCAATTTACGAATATCTCCTCCGCTTTGCCTGCCCTGTTTTCATCAAATAAAAATTTTCCGTATGACAGAATAAGGGCAACCCTATTCCCGTTCATATCGCACAATTCCAGAGGATATCCCTCGCCCAGATAGAGGAATGTTTCACCAGAGACAAACTGTTTTGGCTGAACCGCCTTGCTCTGTAACCGTCTTTCCCGCTCCATCAAAATTTTATGAACCCAAGGGGTCTTATTTTTAAAAAAAGTGTCTATTTCTCTTTGCGAAGTTTTATGGGGTACCCGGATCTCAACTGTCCCGTCCGTCTTAATCCGGATGGTCATAGTTCTCTTTCTCTTTTTACTCCGGACTAAACGATAATCCATAATTTAACCATTTAGAAATGAGAATTTAGAATTTGAACTGCACATCGTGTTTCCTAAGTTCTAAATCATCAATTCTAAATTTCTACTTCTTCTCCTTTATGCGGGACATGTGTTTCAAGGGCAAGCTTATCCTGCACCACCTTTTCAAATTCGAGGCAGACCGTTTCCTCGCCGTGCACTACAAATACCTTTGGTTTATTCGTAAATGAGCCGAGCCATTCCAGCAATCCCTTCTGGTCGGCATGTGCTGAAAATCCGCCGATGGTGTAAACTTTCGCCCGTATAGCCATTTCCTCACCGAGAATGCGCGCGCTCTTTGCACCATCTACAATATGACGTCCCAGGGTTCCCTTAGCCTGAAAACCTGAAAAGATAATACTGCTTTCCGGTCTCCATATATTGTGTTTGAAATGGTGCTGTATCCGTCCGCCATCACACATCCCGCTTCCTGCAATGATGATTGCCCCTGACTTTATCTTGTTTACCTTTTGCGATTCTTCAATCGTTGTTGTGAAGTGGAGCTTCATCCCTTCACTGCTCCTGAATTTGAACATTGTAACTGCCTCGGCGTCAAAATACTCCGGATGCGCCATATAGATTTTTGTTGCCTTATCGGCAAGGGGGCTGTCCACATAGACATCAAGGTTATGGAGTCTCCCTTCCTTCACAAGCTTATTCAATATGTAGAGGATATCCTGTGTTCTACCGATAGCAAAAGCAGGTATAAGGACATTGCCTCCCTTCTTAAAGGTCGTTTTAATGGCCTGCACCATTTCTTCAATGCTCTCCTCCACGCCCTTATGCAGCCTGTTGCCGTAGGTGGACTCCACAAGCACGTAGTCAGCCTCCTCTATGTGCTGCGGGTCATTAATTACGGGGTTATCGTTTTTGCCGATATCGCCTGAAAAAACAATCTTTTTCTCCTTGCCTCCGCTGCTGTACCAAACCTCCAGCGAGCCGGAGCCGAGGATATGGCCAGCATCTACAAATCTGTACCTGACACCTGCGCCCAGTTGCCCTGCTTCCCCGTAATTCACTTTTTTAATAAAAGGGGTAACCTTTTTCGCATCTTCTTCAGTATAGAGAGGTTCAAATACCTGGTCCTTTCCCGCCCTGAATGATTTTTTTGTCAGCCACTCCGCATCTTTTTCCTGGATATGAGCTGAATCAAGGAGCATGATTTCAACGAGTTCAGCAGTGCCGGCAGTGGTTATTATCTTTCCTTTAAATCCGTCCGCAACGAGCTTCGGCAACAAACCAGAATGATCAAGATGTGCATGGGTGAGGAGCAAATAATCTATCTGTCCGGGGTCAAATTGAAACGGGATCCTGTTCACCTCGTCGGAATTTCGTCCCTGATACATTCCGCAATCCACAAGCATCTGAAAACCATCCGCCAGCATATGGTAACACGAACCTGTTACCGTCCTCACCGCACCTAAAAATCGTATCTTCATAATCCAACCTCCGGGTTGAAAATTCTAAATTCTAAATAAATTCAAATTAGACATTCTTTATGCGTATTGTCAAGGGAATGTTTACAGAGGCTGCTTTATTGACATAGGCATTTCCATTGGGGAAAAAGGCAGGAACAAAGCAGACTTCAGTCCATTCATGTCCTTTTTTATCAGGAAGGGTGCCTTGTGTCATATTTGATTCACCTCATTGGTGATAGATTTGGCGTGGCAACTATATTCTATCATGCTGATATTTCAGTACCAATGAGGTTTTTCATTTATTTTGATGGGCGATTGAGGAAAGACAAAAGGTCAACAATCGGCGATAAATATCTCTTGTGTTTTTATGTTCCACTGCTATAATAGCGTATAGCGTTCAGCGTATAGCGTACAGCGGAGACCTGATTATGCTGAATGAAGGATTAAGAGTTAAGAATTATTAGTATTGCAATCTTTATTATGAATTCATAATTCTTAATTGCATTTATTTCTAAACGCTCTACGCTAAACGCTCTACGCCAAAGATAAGAAACAGGAGGCAACAGGGCATGCATCCCGCCACTTTCTCAGGGCAGAAAGAAACCAGACTGTCCCGGCCAGGGGGGGCGCACTATTACGTTATCTTCAGGATTGACAGCCAGCACTATGCCCTGCCATTAGACCATGTTGCCCGGGCATTGCGCATGGTGGCGATTACGCCTGTTCCGGAAATGCCTGAATGGGTGTCGGGCATAATCAATATGGCAGGACAGACACTCCCTGTCCTCAATCTGCGATACCTTTTCGATCAAAAGAACAAAGATCCCGAACTCCAGGATCGCATGCTTATTCTTCAGGTACAGGAACAAACCATGGCAGTCGTAGTAGATGAAGTATTGAGCATCCTGGAGTTCACATCAGAGCAAATCGGGGCTCCGCCGCCGGCCCTTTCGCGTTCCCGCGCCCTTGCGGCAACCATTCAACAGGACGATGCCCTGGTTATGGTTCTCGATATTTACCGGCTCCTGCCGGAAAAAATAGAAGGTAATTTCAACAGGAATGCCCTATGATTCAGAGTTTCCTTCTCGCAGATAAAGACTACCTGTGTTTCCGGGATCTGATTCAGGAACGGACAGGCATGCTGATCGGAGATGCCCGGCGGAACGTCCTGTCCCGTACCTTAAAAGAAAACACAAAGCATTCGGGATGTAAAGACATCAACGAGTATTTATCGTGTCTCGAGACGGCTAGGACAGATAGTGACCTCTGGGATAACCTGATTAAGGGGCTGACTATAAGTGAAACATACTTTTTCCGTCATCCGGAACAGATAGAGGCCCTTCGTAAAAATATCCTGCCGGACCTGATCGCACGTCACTGGACCGACCGCGCATTATACCTGTGGAGCGCAGGCTGTGCAACAGGCGAGGAGCCTTATACCCTTGCCATCCTGCTCCGGCAGCTTCTCCCCGATATTGAACGGTGGAGGATACTTATACTTGCAACTGACATCGACCGGCAGGCACTTGCCCGCGCGGCTTCTGCCCGTTACCGGGAATGGTCTTTCCGCGAGACTGACCCGGCTGTCCGCGAAAGCTATTTTACCAGAAAAGGTGACCGTTTTACCCTGGATCCTTCTATACAGAAGATGGTTACATTCGCATATCTGAATCTCGCCGAAGACACATATCCTTCTCATGCCAATTACACGAGCCATCTCGACCTTATCCTCTGCCGGAACGTGAGTATATATCTGCCCCACGATGTTATTCATGGTATTGCGGACAGATTTCATAAATGTCTGTCAACCGGAGGATGGCTTATGCTCGGACCGAGCGAGACCCACCTGGAAATTTACAGCAAGTTTCAAATGCTTGTCTTCTACAGTTCGATTGTTTACCAGAAGTTCGGGTCGTCTACATCCCCAGGTCTGCAAACGGGAGGTTTGAAGCATGTTGTATCCACACCTCCTTTGAAGATGCCGCCAAAGATCGTGTCCCCTACTGCGCCGTTGCCTGTCATCAACGCATCTCCCTCTGCTGCCAGGACAATTAAACAGGAAGTCCCGGCAATAAAAGCAGACACTGACCTACTTAAACAGGGTGAAATGTTTGTAAAACAGCGCCGCTATGACGATGCCCGCAAGAGTTTTCTGGCATGCCTTGCAAAAGAGCCGGGTTCCGTTGAAGCACAATACCGGATGGCATGCCTTGAGGCAAATGCAGGGAGGCTTGACGAGGCGCGGAAATGGGCTGAACAGACGCTTGAGGGCAATCCCTTGCACAGCGAAGCACACTATATACTTGCAATTATCCACCAGTCTCAGGGCAATATCGAAGAGGCGACAGGACGGCTTAAGAAGGTAATATATCTGGATCCTGATTTTATTCTCGCACACTTCAGCATTTTCCATCTATATGAACGAAACGGCAAAAGGGATGAAGCAGAACGGCATCGCTTCACGGCAATACGCCTTGCATCAAGGCTTTCACCTGATACGATATTGCCCGGATCAGACGACCTGACTGCCGCACAGATGCTGACTATGGCCCGCACTGTTTTACAGACGCCGGATTCAGCGTTAAGAGGTAATCAATGGCAGAACAAAAACATATGAAGGATAAAACCGGCGTTGCGATCCCGGGAAAACCGCTTGCGGGCGACACTCGGCTGATCCTTGAAGAACGCGCCCGGTTACTGGCAAGAACACCCGAATCAAAGGCGGACAAGGGAGAGATGCTGGAGGTGCAGGCGTTCCATATGGGAACAGAGTATCTCGGAGTGCCTACCAATATGGTGCAGGAAATTCAGCCCCTCCATGCACACCGATGGTCTCGCGTTCCCTGCGTGCCGGCCTTTATTACCGGCATTGTAAACCTCCGGGGCAGGGTATATTCCATCATGGATCTGGCGGCATTCTGGGGTCTGCCTTCCAGGCCGATTTCTGAGAGCGCACACATACTCCTGGTTAGGGGTGTCAACCAAAGCGACAACCAGGAAATAGAGCTTACGCTTTTGATCGATGACTGCGCTGAGGTCCGTATAGTCCGGCCGGAGGAACTCAATCCTCCCCCCTCTACTGTTTCTGCAAAGGTACAAACGTATGTCCGGGGTGTCACGCCGGACATGATGATGATTGTTGATCTGGAATCACTGCTTTCCGATCCGGGCATCATCGTTTCGGAGGGAGAATGAGGGAAAGGGCGAAAATACGAGGTTGCGAAGTTACGAAGATGGGAAGTTATGATGGAAAAGCATAGAAACATAAAACAATTTAGAAAGCTGGATTTAAACAGGTTGATAAGTCTTGCTTATGTTTTTATCGAGGCTTCGTAATTTCGTAGCTTCGAGTTTCTAAGTCCGAAATAGGAGGAAAAGGTATGTTCGGAAATATGAAGATTGGTGTGCGGCTGGGATTGGGTTTCGGGATTGCTGCTGTTTTGATGGGGGTAATCACCTTTGTTTCGCTATATCGTCTTGGGGCGATCGGGAGCTCCATTAATGTAATATTAACCGACAGATTCCCCAAGGTTGAGATGGGCAACGAAATAATAGATAATGCCAATATTGTCGCACGATCTTTAAGGAATATCCTCCTCATGGACAAAGCGGACGATATCCAGGAAGAGTTCAAGAAGATTGAAGAGGCAAAAAAAACAGTTACGGAAAAACTCGAAATCATGAAGGGAATGCTGAACACGGAAAAAGGGAAGGAACTGTTTAAGGCGATGATTGATGCGAGGGCAGCCTATCTGGTTGCTATGGACGAAACTATGAAACACGTTAGGGAAGGGAAGAAAAAAGAGGCAACAGAAGTCCTTATGAAAAAGGTAAGACCTCTTCAACAGGTTTTTTTTCAGGCGGTGCAAAGATTCGACAAATATGAAGCCTCTCTCATGGAACAGGAGGGGAAAAATGCGAACGATCTGTACAGGAGCGCCGTGACCTTGATTATTAGCATGAGCGTTATCGCCCTGGCCCTGATGGTGGGCATTGCCCTGTTGATTACCAGGAGCATCACGAAGCCTATCAGCAAGTGCGTTGATGTGGCCCAGAAGGTTGCGGCAGGGGAAACAGACATGGTAATTGAAGCAAAAGGCAGGGATGAAACAGGCGCATTGATGGCTGCCATGAAGGAAATGGTCGAAAGAATAAAGACCTTGGTAGAAGACGCCGGCGCGCTGTCTAAGGCAGCCGTAGAAGGCAAGCTCAAAACAAGGGCAGATGCTGCAAAACATCAGGGAGATTTCAGAAAGATCGTTCAGGGCGTCAATGATACCCTCGATGCAGTCATAGGCCCGTTAAATGTTGCGGCAGGGTATGTAGACCGCATCAGTAAGGGAGAAATTCCTGCGAAGATTACCGACAGCTACAACGGCGATTTCAATACAATCAAGAACAACCTCAATACCTGTATCGATGCAGTAAATCTCCTTGTTGCCGATGCAGATATGCTCTCCAGGGCAGGGGTGGAAGGAAGGCTTGCCACAAGGGCAGATGCTGCAAGACATCAGGGAGATTTCAGAAAGATCGTTCAGGGTGTCAATGATACCCTCGATGCAGTCATAGGACCTTTAAATGTTGCAGCAGGGTATGTAGACAGCATAAGTAAGGGCGAAATACCAGTAAATATTACAGATACTTATAACGGTGATTTTAATGAAATCAAGAATAATCTGAATCACATGCTGGATTACTTGAACGAAACTGCAGTTGCTGCCAACAGGGTTGCACAGGGAGACCTGACCGCAAAGGTTACGCCGCATTCTGAGAAAGACGTGCTCGGCAATGCATTTGCCCAGATGCTTGCCAATCTGCGCCAGTTGACCAGTCAGATACGCCAGGCTACAGACAACATAAACGATGCCGCCCTCAATATTGCTTCCGCTACCAGCGAACAGGCAGCTACAGTTACAGAACAGGCTGCTTCCGTAGCAGAGACCACCGCTGCGGTGGAAGAGGTCCGTCAGACCTCTGAACAGGCCTCTGAGCGTGCGCAGGTTGTTTCTGAAATGGCCGGCAATACCATGGGGATAGCCGAGAACGGGCTGAAGGCTGTAAAAAAGAGCGAAGAAGGCATGTTTAGTCTCAAGGAACAGGTGCGCAACATTGCCGAAACCATCCTTGCGCTCAGTGAACAGACTCAGCAGATAGGTGAGATTATAGCCAGTGTCAACGATATATCCGATCAGTCACACCTTCTCGCCCTTAATGCCGCCATGGAAGCAGCCCGTGCCGGCGAAGCAGGCAGGGGGTTTGCCGTTGTGGCAGGCGAGGTGCGTAACCTTGCCGAACAATCAAAACAGGCAACAATACAAATCAGCAGTATACTGAGCGAGATTCAGAAATCCGCCAATACGGCTGTTATGGTCACCGAGCAGGGTACAAAAAGTGCAGAAACAGGGGTGGTATTAGCTCAATCTACCGGTGAAGCGATTCGTGCTATCCAGGAACATACCCAACAGGTGTCATTATCTGCTCAACAGATTGCGGCAAGTTCGCGCCAGCAGCTGTCAGGAATGGATCAGATCGCGCGGGCCATGGAGAACATCAACCAGGCTGCCACTCAAACACAGTCCGGTATGCAGCAGGCCGAACTGGGAACACAAAAACTTAACGACCTCGCCAGACAACTGGCAGGCATCGTCCAGCGATACAAGACTGAATAGAATATAATCCAGGGAAACAGGTAATGCCTTTATCTGAAAAGATGCAAAA
>CAYMTB010000140.1:0-9487 GCA_964393225.1 uncultured Syntrophorhabdaceae bacterium | reverse complement strand
CCATAGTAATATTATAACCAAATATTTGGTTTTGTAAATGACCTTTATCACACACACCATTTACGTCTATACATTTTTTTCCGGTTTGGGTTATAATCCGTAAATCAAAGTTGAAGTATTAATGGTAAAAGGGTAAATGTAAAAGGGCAAATGCATTAAACATTTTCCATTTTCCATTTCGCAAACTTGCACTGGAGATCGACTTATGGGGAAAAAATCAAGATCGAAAAAAGAGAAGGAAGTATTTTATGATAAACCTTCAGGGAAACAAGAGCTTGAGAAAATAGAGAAAAGACGGGATAAGAAGCCAGAAAAGAAAAAAGAAGGCCTGTTTTCACAATACTCTCTCAATAAGCTTGCTCTCATTGAGGATATTGCCTTAGCAGTTTTATTTTTCTCTGTGGCACTCATATTTACGACCAAAATCCAGGTTCATTTCACGCTCCCTAAACTTGCCGCACTAAGGATTTCCTCATTTTTCATCGTGCTCATCTGGATGTACCGGATAAAAATCGGAGAAATAAGAGCGGTACCCAAACCTATTCTTTTCACAGGTATTGCCCTTGGACTCTGGTGGATAATTTCCACTTTTTTTGCCCTTCACATACCGACAGCGCTGCATGGTGTCTATGGACGCTATAACGCCCTACTGAACCATGAGATATACTTGCTGCTTTTCTTTATTGTGGCATCAATGCCGATGGATTTAAAGAGGATTGAAAGAATCCTCAAAATGTTCATTGCAGCCTTCATCCCGGTTTCCTTGTATGCCATATTGCAGTTTCATCAACTCGATTTTATTCCCTGGCCTACAGGGCGGTCCGCTTCTACTATCGGAAATCCTGTTATACTTGGCACCGTATTGGGTTTGGTTTTGCCATTTGTTTTTACATTTTTTTTAAAAAGTTTTGCTTCTGGCATACGCCACTGGTCGATATATTGCTGGGGAATTATTCTCGTCATATTTGTGTATGCTTCTTTTTCAACATTAAGCAAGGGGCCTTGGGGCGGAATGTTCTGCTCAACATTAATCATTTTAACGGGTAATATTATTAAGAAAAATATTGATATAAAAAAACTGTTAATTGTAGTTGCTGTTTTTTGTCTTTTCGGAATAGCTGTTTTCTCGGTGAACCATGAAAAGACGTGGCGAATTATTGAAAGCTTTAAGCTCTATACATCTCAAAAACAGGATGATTCTTTGCAATCAAGGCTTCTTTTTTATCGGGCGGCCATCAGTAGCATTAAAGATCACCCTATCGCGGGTGTCGGTTTTGAAAGCTACAGGATAATCTATCCGAAGTACAAAGCAATAGAACATAATCTCTACTACGACTATTATAAAGATGTTATTCCTACTATGGTTCACAATGGGTATTTGCAGACGGCTTTGACAAACGGCATTCCTGGATTATTGATCTATTTGCTGTTTGTTTTTATGGTTCTCTTGCTGCTGATAAGGACATATCTAAAATATTCAGAAAGGAATATAGTTTTTTTGTCTACAGCACTTATCGCATCGATAACGGGATATCTTATCCAGGATTTATTGGGGTGGCTCGAAATTGCTGTTAGCCCGTTCTTCTGGGTTTTACTCGGTCTTGGAGTTACACTCAGCAGCGCTGGAAACGAAAAGGCAAATATTACCGGATGGAAAAAACCGGCAGGATATGTCTTTGGCACTCTCTGCGGTATGGCGCTCATTTTTCTTTCTGTTGATGCTATAAGCAGGATTAACGCAGATAGACTTTTCTGGAAATCACAGATGTTAAATATTACGAAAGATTGGAAGCAGGTTGAGTCAAATATTGGAGAAGGTCTTGAGTATGTATCTGACGACTTCTACTATTACGATATGGCCGGATTGCTTTATATAAAAAGGGTAAACGAAAGCGGAGATCGGGAAGCGTACAAAAATGGTGTCAAAGCCCTTGAAAAGGCGCATCAACTCAACCCGTTCGATGGCTATGTGCTTCTCCACAGGATAGACCTTGACTCGGTTGCCATGAGAAGAGGCATCATTAGCAAGCCAACAGAGTTCGCTGAGCAATCAATAAGCAAAACAGTTTCATTGGACAAGAACAATCCGAGCGTTTATGAATCTGTCATGAAACTGAGACTTGGAGAAAAGAGATACAAGGAGGCTCTCGAATCCCTGAAAAAGGCCGAAACCCTGCGGCCAAACGATTTGCGGTATCGATTGATGGAGGGTGAGATTTATTATAATTTGGGTGACACCACGTCTTCCATGAATGCATATAAACGTGTCGTGTCTGAAACGGAAAAAACGGATCCGCCGCCGCCGGAGTGGGCAAAGGCTAAATACGGGATTGCCTATTGCCTCTTCAATAAAAGGGATTTTGACAGTGCCCTGAAAGAAATGAAAACCGTTACAGACCGTTTACCCAGGGATGCCCATGCATATGTGATAATAGGCGATGCCTATGGCGGTATGGGAAACCTTGAGAAGGCAAAGGAATCGTTTGCAACGGCCCTCAAATTTGACCCGAACAACCAGTTTGCTAAAAGAGGGTATGACCAGATAGATAAAATGCTTGGAAAACGCTAACCCGACACCATGCTCTAATAATGTATCTGGGATAAGTGATAAAGGGGGGCCAAGGGTCCGAGTGAATTTCACTTGAACCCTTGGCCCCTCATCAAACCCATGAACCTTTCCTTACTGTTATTCCCAGTTGGCTGTCTGGTCCGCGGTTAAGTTTGTCTTTATCCAGTATGCCTTCTTCTGTTCCACTCCTGTGAGGGTCGCTGCTACCGCAACCCCATCAGCACTTTGGGCATACCAAACGCCATTTGCCCAGTTCCAGATGATTTTCCATTTTCCTGAAATGCTGTTTAAGGCTGGGTCAGGAATAGCTGCGCTCGTTCCGTTGTATCCTACGAGGTTCCATCCTGGATAGAGCGTAATTGTTGTTGTGGTTGGCGCTGCCCAGCTTGCCATGTCTATCATGCCTGCAGCATTCATATAAATCCAGTAACCCTTGCCGGACTCGACCGAGCAGAGGGCAGAGGACAGAGGGCAGAGAGTTGAGGGAATCCACTTCAACCAGGCTTTATTTACGTTATCATATCCCCAGACAACACGTACACTGGAGGATACATCCTTCAAGACTTCTGCGGTTGTATTTGCGGTTGTATCTGTTGATGGGACTTTCGGGAAGGAGATGAAATTCCATCCGGCAGAGAGGTTAATGGCAGACAAAACCGGTAATGTTCCGAAGAAGCTGCCTTCATTCATCCCGTTGCTATGGGTAACAAATGTGATGGTCTGATGCTGGAAGGTCGTATTGGTGCGGGTTGCCTGAACAGTTACGGTATCGTCGGGCGCAACACCAAAGATATAATAATAGCCGTTTGAAGATGTTGATGTACATGCAGGCGGCGTGCAGAACTGGCTCAGGGCGTTTTCATAGGTTACTGTGTAAGTATGCCCCAGGGATGAGCTTACCGTAATTGTAGCATCGCTTAGGTTCGTAGAAGGGTTGTTGGAGTCGACTACCGCGCCATTAATCATGGGAAGGCTGTTGGGCCACTGATGGGTCGTGAGAAAATCGTTCGTAAAGAGCTTAAATGGACGGAGTCCCGGGATCGTGGTTGTGCTGTTAAAAACACGGGAGTAAACAGGGACAAATAAAGGCGTACCTGCCTTGCTTACCTTCAGGTGGAAATTTGCCCCGGAGGGTAGT
The DNA here is from genome assembly GCA_964393225.1 of uncultured Syntrophorhabdaceae bacterium. Classification (GTDB taxonomy): domain Bacteria; phylum Desulfobacterota; class Syntrophorhabdia; order Syntrophorhabdales; family Syntrophorhabdaceae; genus MWEV01. Next base: position 5,780 of record CAYMTB010000140.1, on the reverse strand, counting down.
CCGGTCAGAGTGAATGAGCCGTCCGTACCGGAGGTTGTTGTTTTAGTAGAATCTCCGGCCATCTCAATCGTTGCGCCGCTTAGCGGGCTACCATCAGAACCAACTACTTCGCCCGTAAACGAGATGGTACTACCTCCGCCGCCTGACGATGTCCCTAAAAATGATGATGTGCACACGCTGATTGCATGAGTGGCAAATTTCTTTGTGGGGAATGTATAATTCGATAGTGCAACATCCACGGTGACAAAATCGCCTTCTTCAACATTCAGGATAAAGAATTTGCCGTTCCCATAGGTCGATGAGCCTCCAAACACACCACTATCATCTTGGTATGTAACTGTGTATGGAGCAGAAGTGCCATACTTGTTACTCGTGTATGTTGCCACTGCGCCACTTAAGTATCCTGTCTGCGGATTTGCATTGTCGATTACCCTTCCCGCAATAGCTCCCTTGCCCGATGATACATCTACACCCCATCCCGCTATCTGTTGCTTGCCATAGAGGGAATAGTACCGCGGGTAGGTATAAGGACTGCTGAAGTTCATAAGACTGGAATACGTTGGAACAAAACCGCTTTTGGTGAACATCAGTTGAAATGTTGTGTCAGGTGGTAAGCCGGCTAATGTAAAGTTCGCACTCGCATCGTTGCCGATATTGAGGGTTGAGTTCCCGTAGAGTTGAACCTTTACGCCAGTAAGGTTTACCGATGGGTTCAAAGTACCGTTCTGGACATTGCTTGAATAGGAGATAGTGGATGTGGTTGTGCCGATAACCCGTCCGTCACTCACACTATTCGCAAATGTTTTATATATTCTTTGAAGGCCGGTCCAGTTTGTTTTTGTTCCGGTAACCGTTACCGTGTCTCCATCGTCAACATTGAAGACCGCGAACCTTCCGCTCGTATCGGTGGAGGTGGCGCCAGTCCTAGCTGCCCCCTGGGCATCAAGGTATGCAATGGGGTATGTTTTGACTGTGCCTGTTGCGACAAGTTGTACGCCATTCACGTACCCTATTTTAGGGCTCGTATCGGCGTATACCCTCCCCCAGATAACCCCTTTATTTGCAACCAACTGAACCTTCGCCGCTGAGTACAATGATCCAAATTCGCTATCTGTGAATAGGGTAAATGCTCCAATTTGATCAATGTGTGATGTGCTGTTGTAATTTCCAGAGTATGTATAGCGGTAGCCTGATTTGCTTATCTTGAACCAAAAGTTGGCCCCTGACGGCAATCCGGTAAGTGTAAAATTCCCACTGCTATCGTAGGTGGGAGCAGAAATAGAAAGTTGATTCCCATTGCTGTCAATGGCTGTTATTACTGCATCGGTTACTGCGGTCTTGTTAGAATCCTCCACTTTGCCGGTGAAGGAGATGGTGGCACCTGACGGGCTTGAACAGGTACTGCATTTGACAGCAACGCCTAAAAGACGATCGTTCATTGTCGCATCACTTGGATCAGCAATAAGGAGCATGGTCTTTCCATCGTTTCCTATGGCGCCTGCGAAATGTGGCTTGCTGTTTGTAAGGTAAAAGTTGTTAATGCTTCCGTCAGTTGAAACTGTCATTTGGGGTAAGGTGTGAGTTGCTGTAGCTGTCGTTCCATCAGAGTTCTTTTCCTTCAATGACGCAGAGCAGTTTCCTGTGGGATCGCATGTGAGCATCCCGAATTTCGAGCCAAAGACTGTTCCTGCGTTTCCTGCGTAATCCTCGAAGGTGCTTATTATCCATGCACCTTGAAGGTCTGCCTGGGTATAGCTCCTATCCTGCTTTTTCAGGGCGATGAAGGTGGAAGAATCTGTTGATACTCCTCCTCGCGCATTGGAAAATATGGCTACCTTACCGTCTCCTACATAGCCCGTGCTGAAGCCAGTCTGAACAGTGCCAATCTGCATGGTGCCGTCAGCCATAATATTATACGGCTGTGTTTGGCCTGTTATCTGAAGAATTGATCCGTCTCCGTTTAATGTACCGTTTAACAGGAAATTGCCGTTGTTTACGTCCGATGTTATGGACCACAACCTGTATTTACCCAAACCATTGGGATAAGGCGTTCCCTGAGAATCATACTCATAAGCCCCTGTATAGTATTGACCTGTTGCATCTGCACTGGTGTACGTCTTGGCAGGATCCATCTTGACAGCAACAAAGAATATCATTTCACCGGGTATGGATGTACCGTCCCCGATGACCACCTTTCCATCGTCTGACACGACAAGCTTCATAACCCCATCGAGGGTCACCGTACCGTCAGCGTTCACTACATAGGTATGATATTGGGTATCGGAAATCTTACAATAGTTTGTATTCGGGCATGTGTTTGCACTTTCCTTGTATGTTGTTGTTGCTGTCCCGTTAGCGTAAAAGGTGACTGTCCCGGCTTCGGTCTTCCAGGTGTACCATGGCCCGGTATGCCCTATCATTGTATAGCCCCATTTACCGACAATTGGACTCACTGTCTGTGCAAAAACATTTGGAGTTGTAAGGCATAATAGGCTCAAACAGACAAAAATCCATAAAAAGGCGTGTACCTTTCCTTTCCAGATAGTATTCATAAAGCCTCCTCTTGTCCCAAGGTCAAACTTGAGACGTTTATTATCATAATGCAACAACATCCTAATGGGCTTATTGTTTCCCTCATTTCACCCCATGTATAGCAATAGATTAATAACGTTATTAATGTTATACCTCATATCTCATGGTTGTCAATGATACGTATCACACTTTTTAAAAAACTGTTCACGATTGAGGCAGTGAAAGGCGGTTGAGTAAGTTGAGTAGGGGATAGAAGATAGGATGTTGCGTCTGCCCGTCTGCAGACAGGTAACTTCGTATCCTCTCAACTTCGTAGTTTCAGCCCTAAGCTGATGCCTCCTGACTCCATGAGCAATCAGCTATGAACTATGACCTATTTTTTACTCCTGCCCCCAGTTTGCTGTCTGCCCTTCACCCAGTTCCATTTTTATCCAGTACGCCTTGCCCTGGTTGAGGCCGTTGAGTGGTTGAGTGGTTGAGTTGGTGGGCGAGGGGTTTTGCTTTGCTTGCCATATGCCATTTGACCAGTTCCAGATGATTATGTAGCTGGCCGGGAGGCTTATTGTGCTGCCTGTGCCGTTGTATCCTGTGAGGTTCCACCCTGGATAGAGCGTAATTGTTGTGGTGGATGGGTCTGCCCAGTTCGTAATGTCTATTGTACCCGCAGCATTCATATAGACCCAATAGCCCTTGCCGGACTCGACTTTGTCGAGAGTGTTGAGTGCTAAGTTTTGAGTTTTTAGTGAATACTTCAACCAGACTTTGTTTACGTTATCATAGCCCCAGACAACACGGACATTGGAGGATACTTCCTTCAAGACTTCCGCGATTGTATTATTTGGCGATGGGTCTTTCGGGAAGGAGATGAAATTCCAGCCGGCTACGAGAGGGATTAAAGCCGATGAAGGCACCATCAACATATTCACCACTATATTAGGGCTCGTATCGGTAATCTCTGAAACTGATGGTTGGTCTGGAGGCGAGGCATCTTCATATCCTAGTTTGGATGCAAATACAATATACTCACCATTTGAGGTTATGGTAACCGTATAATTTCCCGATGCATCCGTAATCGCTGTTGCTACCGTGGTTGCCCCTGATACGTCTTTTACGGTTACTAACACCCCCCGAATACTCTTGGCACTTGAGAGATCTTTAACGCTCCCTGATATAGTATAAACAGGTCCTGTTGATGTCCCGAAGAAACTCCCTTCGCTCATTGCCTCTGTATGAATAAAAAATGTTCGTTCAGGAAACGCCCATCCTGTTAGTGAAGCGGTAACCTTAACAGTATCACCATTGTCCACATCGAGGATATAGAAATGGCCATTCGAGGAGGTAGCGGAGCCACCGAACAGATTGGTTGCGGCATTCTCATATGTAACGGGATAGGTTTTTCCACCACCACCCACCGCTGTTAAGGTAGCGCCGCTCAAACCCGTCTGAGGATTTGCATTGTCCGCCACTACCCCGTTTATTACACTTTTACCCTGTTGGACGCCCCAGTTCTCATACATACGCATGTATGTGAAGAGCTTGAATGACCTCTTGCTGTCAATATCCTCTGTTGAATTAAAATTGGATGAGTACACAGGAATAAACCCATCTTTACTTATTTTTAAATGAAAAGTGGTATCTTTTGGAAGACCGTATAAAACAAAACTACCGCTTGCATCCGTTGCAGTATAAATCAATGGGTCTCCAGCCTTTTCGACGAGTGCGTTAGAAATAGCATTTCCACTGACATCCTTAACGGTGCCCGTGAGGGAGATGGTGTTCGGCTGCGGGCCTGGCAGGTTAAATGTGGCTGTAGCATGTCTGTTTGCATCCATCGTTACCACGCATGTCAGTGATTTGCCTGAACAATATTGGCTCCACCCTGCAAATGCTGAACCCTGATCCGGTGTGGCTGTGAGGATTACAAATGAATCAGCCGGATAGGTGCCTGTACATGAAGTACCGTTACATGTCAAGCTGGTTGCCGACACAGTTCCGCTACCTGTTCCTGATTTCGTAACTGTCAGTGCAAAGCTTCCCGTTGAACCGGTGCTTGACGTCATAGAACGGATTTCGCCACCACCGGCATTATATATAAGTGTTTTTCCATCTGGCGTCATCACAGGTGATGTGTCAAAGCCAGTGGTAACCGGGTTGGTAAGGGGGGTCGGGGCAGTCCAGGCATTGTTCTGGAATTCGGTGATTTCCAGATAAGAACCAATGATTGAATCGCCGGATAATACATTCCTCTGATAGATTACCTTTGTTCCATTGAAGTTTACAACAGGGTCTGAGTCGTAGATTGAAGTTGGAATAACGGGGGTGGCAGTCAGCTTAACCGGTGCGCCCCATCCTGTGGTTGATGGCTTCATTGCATAAACATTCATGGCAACCATAATAGAATTTTCGACGGTTAGTAACCAATAAACAATGGTATTACCATCTGCAGAGATCTTTGGAAGCATGACGCTTTCATAACCTAAATTTGTTGTTTTCCAAGTTACAAGCCACTGAGGTATCGTCCAGCCTATCCCGTTATATTCAGAATAAACAAGGCCGTTGTTTTGCATCCATGTAAGTTTTGTGCCGTCCGTGCTTAGAGACGGATGCGATGGAGCCCCTTTATTCAGTTCTGACACAAGAACCGGATTGCCCCAGGTGGTGGCGCTGGTCTTCCGCGACACATAGAGCTTGTGGTCATCGCTCCAGCTTCCCGTGGCAAAAACATAGGCTATTACTGTCCCGTCATAATTCATACTCAAAAACTGTTCGTGGAGGGAGAAACCTGTTGGCAGGACATAGGGCGATCCCCAACCGGTATCGGTCTTTTCGGAGATATAGATTTCAAACTTATAGGGATTGAATTGATCGCTGGTAGGCGTGGTTCCCAGGTATGCTATGACCCTTCCGTTTCCACTGATGATGGGATGGGTAAACTTGGTGTTGGGCAATGAGACCCAAGATTCACCGGAATAATCGGTGCCATTTGAAGCCAATACAACCGGCGTTGTCCAGTTCCCGTCTTTATACTCGATAAGCTGAATCTGTTTCGTTTCCTTTCCCCCTGATGTATAGGGGGCCAAATAAACAATGGTATTCCCGTCATTACTTACGCTCGGCCATTTATACCAGCCGCCTGTTGTTATTGTATTTGGGCCGTTCCATCCCGGAGCGGCAAAGACATTGCCAAGCATAAGCAGCCATGTCAGTAAAAGAAATGACAACAAGAACAAACCTTTGTTTAATTTCAT
>CAYMTB010000139.1:0-9623 GCA_964393225.1 uncultured Syntrophorhabdaceae bacterium | reverse complement strand
CATATATATCAAACAGTTACAAGGTAATTCAGGGAAATTACCGTGCAAAGGTCTTAGTTTATGAAGGTGATAGAAGCATACCGCGTGGAATAACCTGCTACTTAGCCAGAACCTGCTCAAAAAAATTGAAGGCAAGCTCACTTTACCTGTTGGTGTACGGCAGCACGGTCTACCCCTTCACTGTCCATGCAAAGCGCATTAGTTTTCGTTATTTACTGACGGAGAGATCTTATATGTTCTGCGAAAGAACCACCAGGGTGCTCTGTCCAACGGCAAGGCCGCCCTTTTCGTCCTCAAATCGGAAATCCAGTTCCAGAAACGGCAAGGCCTGATGAGAGGAAGTATCCTTTTTGTAAACCCTTGTCAAGGTGATCGAGCCGTTGAATTTCATCGGATCAATGCCCCGCACAAAAACAGTGCTCAGCTTCGCAATATGCGTATTGATTGCCATGAGTTTTCTTTTCGTGTGATGGATGTCTATCCCAAAATGTGCAATGGGGATAAGGTCACGGTCACACCCTTCCCAGAAAAGGACAAAACCGAGCTGGTGAAAACACATGCTTGCCTCAATGGCTGCCAGGTGTCTGAACGCGTTATGTTCACTGTGATCTGTGGGTTGACGAAGATAAAATGAGGATGGAATGGAGAATATGCCATGAGATCTCAAAAAGATAGCGGGGTTTTCATTGTCAATGAGGTTGTCGGTAACATAGTTTTTCGGATGCTCCAGCCACGCCTCTTCCAGGTATCGGCATTCTTTTCTGAAAAACCAGATATCCCCAACGAGTTCCCGGGCCGACTTGTGTTCCAGTGAATCAAGGGAAGTGTCAATTCTTATCATGATATATTACCCCTGAAGTTCCTTCCAATCGTTCTTCACAAACTCCAGTATTGTTTTTGCCCTGGAGGAATAGAGATTGATCCCTTCCCAGTTTGGCTGTCCGATTATTTTCTGCATGAGGAGCCCGTCTTCATTGAACCATCGAGGGAGCACACCGCCGAAAAAGTACCCTTTGTTCCGGAGAATATTGACAACCTCGCTGATCCACGGCCATGAGGATTTGAGCCACACCTGAATTACCTTGACATCCCGGCTGAGGGCAGCGTCTTCCTCCATGCTGAAAGATTCCTTAAAATCTCTTCCGGCCTCAAGGACTGTAATACGGGCCACGCTGGCAAAATCAAAGATTTGAACGGTTGTCTCTGTAGACTGTCCCGTGGGCAATTCACCGGTTGAGGGAACAAGCGTACGTCCGTCATCGAAGCCCGCGTAAATATACCGGAGATAATCGCCGTATCTGTCAGGGACATACACGGTGTGGGGTTTCGGGATATATGTCCGGAACATGTTAATGGCCGATACCCTGCCCGCAGCGCTCTGCTCCTTTTCATACGCCTCGACAGGCATAAGGTCTATCTCAATGGTGGCCTCGATGTACTTAAAGAGTGCTGCGGCCCGCTGTGTATCCGTATGGTTGCAGACATTCTCGCAAAAGGCCGCTTCGACACCGGGGAGTGTAGGTGCAATGCGGGCTATGTGGCGGGACAGGAGGCCGAAAACAGTTGAATTACGGTATTCCGGCAGAACGAGGGTCTGGCCGAATTCATAAAGCGCCTTATTCGGTGAAGAACGGTAAAAGGCCATGTAGGCAATGATTTTCCCCGACACGGTACGGGCAACAATGGGGATATTGTCATGACTCTCCAGGGCAGCGATAAGCTGTTTAGGGTCGTAGACCATTTTTATCGGATATGCATCTCCGTAGACCTCGGTAAAAAGACGAGAGACACCCTCCGCATCGGCGGGCCGAAGAAGCTCAAATATGTAAGAACTGTTCACCATTTGATCACCCGTGTAAATTATATTTTTAAAAAGATTGCCGCTCTCATTATTGGTTTAACCCAAATCTTGTTTCGCGTACACCACTATAGTTTACATTCATCTCTCTTTTTATGTAACCCTTGTTCTATTTTGATATTATTATCCATTATTGTCAATAACGATTACCCTTTGAAAGCTCAAATTAATCATTACATTTCAAAACTATCGACTAAGCTAACCCTCTAATCATCAGTTCTTAATTCAGCGCTTAAAGGTGTGTTTAAGAGGGATGGTCCGACACCCGTGATGATTCTAATGATAAATCCGGGATTATCTCTTGATGACAAACGCTCGTTTATCTATAATATGAGCATGGAGCCATGCAATTTATAAAACAATACCGCTTAGGATTGCACCTTTACATACTTGCATTACTTTTTCTTCTGGTAACTAATTCTGTTGTCCTGGCTGCAGAAAATGATGAACTCGTTCCGTTAACAAAGTATCTCTCGTTGGGCGCGAAGGTAAAACGTCTCTTCAACAGCCATACTACTTTTGAATTCGGCAACCCCTTTTACCCCTTTCAGGCACCGCTCAGCAGGTTAGAATTTCCTCTCAACTCATGGTGGGGAGGTGCAGAACTGAGGTTCAGCACGCCCAGGTTCTCAATAGGCGGTGAAGTGCTCAGGAATGTGCTTGGGGACAGTGACGGACGCATGAGGGACACGGACTGGGATGATGATACAAAGCCTGCTTTGGAGAGCATATACAGTGAATCAAGATGCCGCATGGAACCCAGCTACATGGTTAGAGTAGATGCAGACCTGGAGGTTTCCGACTGGTTAGGTCTGCCTTCCTGGTTCAGCCTTCGTCCTGTCGTAGGATTTCGATATCAGAATTTCCACATGGTTGCCCACGACGGGGTGCAATACACATGGGACGGCAGCGGTAAGACCTATGCTCTTCAGGGAAACGCCCTGCGTTTTAAACAAACATACTGGCAGTACTTCGGCGGGTTACGGTCAAATATTGATGCAGGACGATACGCCGGCATATCGGACCTTAAGCTCCTCATGCAGTTCGACTGGGCATACGTAGAGGGCAGCAACGAGGACAATCACCTGCTCAGGGGAGGCAACAGGTTTACCTATGAAAATACTTTCGGGTATGCGTGGCATGCCTCTATAGGCATGAAAAAAGGGTTGTCAAAAAACCTTTTTCTCGGTTTCGAGGCCGAGTACCTACAGATCTCTACGACCGGTTCCCACCGTCTTTTGAACGAACCCATGGGTATTGACTTCAGCTTTTCGCATGGTGTCAAGGTTTGGTCTGAACAGACAAGTATTTCGCTTACTTTGGAGTACAGGTTGTAATGGACGATGTATCGGCCGTACCTCTTCTGACTGCTGCAATCCGAAATCCCATCCACGATCTTCACCAGACACTCATCCAGAAACAATCCTGAATAAACCTCCCGCCATTGTTCTGCGTGGCGCATACAAGAAAGGTTGAGCTAATTTCTGCCAGCACATTATCATATTGACGGGGACGATATTTTGCTATAATAATGAACAGGATAACCCATTAAAAAAACAGGAGGCAGTAAAGCATGAAAAAGGTATTATCTGCAGTATTAGTCTTGGCTCTCGTATTAGTATTTGCACAGTTTACTCTGGCACAGGAAACGGATACAAAAGCAAAACCAGCAAAGAAACAGGCTCAAAAACCAGGAGCTATTGTGGTTGAGGCAATTTCTGCCACTGCAACGGTTGATGCAGTTGATGCAGCGAAACGCAAAGTGACCCTGAAGTTTGCCGATGGGAAGACACAGACCCTCAAACTTGGTCCTGAGGTGAAAAATTTTGACCAGATAAAGGTCGGGGACCAGGTGAAAACGACGTTTGCCGAATCAGTAGCAGTCTTTGTAAGGAAATCTGACGAAAAACCATCCGCAGATGAGATACAGACTATTCAGGTAGCGCCCAAAGGTGCAAAGCCGGGCGTAGTCATGACTGACACCTTTGAAGTAACCGCCAAAGTAGAAGCCATAGATTACACAAAAAGAACGGTAACGCTTAAGGGGCCTGAAGGCAATCTGAAGACCTTTCCGGTTGATAAGAGCGTGAAGAAGTTCAAAAATGTAAAGGTTGGCGATGAGGTTGTAGTGAGGGTGACGGATGCAATGGCAATTACCGTAGAAACACCAGCCAAATAAAAAGAAGAAATACGTATTGCTTTCCGATTACCGAGGAACGTTAAACACGCGCTGAGATAACCGGAACAGGAGATGGGAACGCCTTATTTATAAAGACGTTCCCATTATTTTTCTAAAATAGAATTGAACTCGTGAAAGCTCTATGCCAATCCCTCCATTCCAACTTCTCAAACGGTTTTTTCATCTTTTTCGATGAGAGGCTTTTTATAAAGGAATGAAGATTTAACTTCCCTTTATTTCTCAATTCACTATAATTATACAAGGGGAATGATTACGGGCAGGAAACGCCATATATGATTTCCGAATTTCTCAGAAATCAAATGGATTACATTTTCTTTACATGTGCCAGAAAAAAGGAAAAGAGCTGTTTGTCATGAAAGTTACGGAACATTGTATAGACTGTCTTAAAGGGCTCGCAGGAAAAACAATTCAATTGTCAGGCGGCAGCGGGGATTTACTGTCATACTGCCATACCATGATTGATGAATCGCACGATAAAGGGCATACCCCACCGGGCATTTCGAATAAACTGCTCAAACACATCAGGCATACTACCGGGGCATACGATCCTTATGCTAATGCAAAGTCAAAAGAATTTGAAGAGGCCGGAAAGGCTTTAACAGAACTTATCGCGCTGTTCCCCGAAACCCTGGAAGGCCTTCTGAAACTGTCAGCACTGGGAAATTCCATGGACTTCTTTACAGGATGCAGCTATTACACAAAAACTGAAGCACTCAAATTTTACGGAGATATAGATAAAATTGAAAAAGAGATTTATATTAAAAATAAAGATGTTCTTTTGCTCGGCGACAATGTGGGAGATTTCATATTTGATATGCCGCTGGTTGGGTTTTTACAGGATAGAGGAAAAACAGTGTACTATGCCGTAAAAGAACATCCGGTACAAAATGATCTCTCAATGGCCGACGTGGAAAGGTTCAATTTGAAGACACTGTATCCCGATATAATCTCCACCGGTACAGATGAGGTGGGATTAAGAAGAGAGGAAATGAAGGGAAAAGTAAAGGAATTATGGGAAACAGACGCTGTGGTTATCGCCAAGGGCATGGGCAACTACGAAACACTGTCTGAATATAGCGGGGAAAGACCTGTTATCCATATAATGAAGGTTAAATGTCCTGCAGTAAGCCGGTCAGCACAACATGAAACAGGGACATACGTGGCGATACTGCATTGAACTGAACATTGTAAACTGTAGATTCAACATTTTATGATGATTTTAAAAGGATGGTGAAGGAGATGGCATCAAAACAGGATTATTATGAAACACTTGGAGTTTCAAAAACCGCATCAGAAGAGGAAATCAAAAAGGCATACCGCAAGCTTGCGATGAAATATCACCCCGATAGAAACCCGGGGAATAAAGAATCGGAAGAAAAGTTCAAGCAGATCAATGAGGCATATGCCGTTCTAAGTGACCAGGAGAAGAGGAAACAGTATGACACCTTCGGTATGGGCGGCTTCCAGCAGAAGTATTCTGAGGAGGACATTTTCAGGGGTTTCAACATGGGCGACCTCTTTAAGGACCTCGGGTTCGGGGGCGGCGACATGTTCAGCACGATCTTTGGCAAACAGGCAGGCAGGCAGGGCGGCAGGGGCGGCAAACAGAGACCACAGTCATGGGATTTTGGTGATTACATTACAAGAGAGCAGCAGCCGGAAAGGGATTTGGACCTCAATTATGAACTGGAAATCCCCTTCATGGACGCCATACGGGGCGGTGAGAAAAGGATAACGTTCACAACCCATACGGGCACTGAAGAGGTAAACGTCAAAATCCCCAAAGGCATCTCCACCGGTAAAAAGCTGAGACTCCAGGGGAAAGGCAACCTGGATCAGAGAACGGGAAGGGCCGGAGACCTTTACATTACAATAAAGGTAGGTGAGCATCCCTTTTTTAAGAGGGTAGGAAACGATCTCTACGTGACAAAAGACATAAAGGTTACCGATGCCATCCTCGGAACAACAGTGGAAGTCCCATCTATAGAAGGGCCGAAACGGGTCACAATCCCGGCCGGCGTTAAAAGCCACGCCAAGGTACGGCTTAAAGGACTGGGCGTGACTGATATGAGCAAGGGAACAAATGGCGACCAATATGTGGAGGTGCTCATCGACATCCCGAAACGACTGACGGACAAGCAGAAAACACTGCTTGAAGAACTGAAGAAAGAAGGGATTTAATGCTTCCGAGAAGACATATCCTCGATGTATACGAGATTGTGAAGGACAGGCATGAGCTTCTCTCCATGTCGACTATTACCCTTGCAATTGACGCGATCAAATATATGCAGAAGAAACCCAAAAAAGACCATCTCGTTGAGGCCCTGGAGTTGAATGAATTTATATGCTTCATGTTTCCGATGAAGAGGCCTGACAACAGGGCGCTCCTATATCATGTGGTATCGGATCTGCTTGGCCTCCTCATGTACGGTGTACCCAAAAAAAGCAGACAGGCCATTGAAAGCCTCGTGTACAATGCATCCCAAAAAAGCACACAGGCTATTGAAAGTCTTGAAACGATCAACTACTCAGAAAAAAGTATGGAGTCCTACCCTGTCATTGAAGTCTGGAATTCACTTAAAGATAAAGTGTATTCGAAGAAGCACGGTGTAACAAGCATTATAGATGGTTTCATAAAAAAGATCATGATCGAGATGGATGTTATCGAGCAATACCCTTTTGTTGAGGATGTCTTTTACGAATCAAAAGCATACATGAAAGAGTGGCTCCCTACTTTTGCCGGCTACTATGATAAACGCGCTAAAACAGTCAATAATACATACGACAAATGGTGGTCCATGTGGTTATGTAAAGATGACAAAGAAAAAATACTATACAGTATGGTGGACCGGCTCTGTCTCCAGACTGAGCGTGAATTTGAAATTATTATTGACAAAGATCAGATAATTTCTTCCATTCAGCGCAACAAAGAGGAAAACAAAAAGGAAAATCAAAGGTTTTCCAAATGGTACCAGGAAGGCGTAAATTTATTGCTAAAAATTTAACAAGCGGGTATTGACAAAACATCCCTACATTCTTATATTAATTTTAGCAATCATTCGTGATTATTGCCAACAAACTATTTTTATGAAAGGAGTGTGATACAATGAAGATTAAACCATTACAAGACAGGATCCTCATTAAACGTATTGAAGAGGAAGAAAAAACAAAGGGTGGGATTATTATCCCCGATGCAGCAAAGGAGAAGCCACAGGAAGGTAAAGTAGTAGCAGTAGGCGACGGCAAGATGCTGGATAGCGGAGTAAAGGCTCCCCTCACTGTAAAGGTGGGAGACAAGATTCTCTTCGGCAAATATTCAGGAACAGAAGTTAAGGTTGACGGCGAGGAACATCTCATTATGAGAGAAGACGATGTTCTCGGTATCGTGGAAGATTAATAAAGGAGGAAGATTAGTATGGCTAAAGAAATAAGGTACGATCAGGCTGTAAGGGAGGCGCTTTTAAAGGGTATTAACACCCTTGCTGATGCAGTGAAAGTGACTCTCGGTCCTAAAGGAAGAAATGTAATACTTGAGAAATCGTTTGGATCCCCCACAGTAACAAAAGACGGTGTGACCGTTGCGAAAGAAGTTGAAATTGAAGATAAGTTTGAGAATATGGGCGCCCAGATGGTTAAGGAAGTGGCAAGCAAGACAAGTGACGTAGCAGGTGACGGAACCACGACCGCTACGGTACTCGCGCAGGCCATATACAGGGAAGGCGTAAAGCTCGTTGCAGCAGGCCACAATCCTATGGAATTAAAGAGAGGCATCGACAAAGCAGTTGAAACAGTTGTCAGCGAACTTAAAAAACTCTCCAAACCTACACAGGATCAGAAAGAGATTGCCCAGGTGGGTACAATTTCTGCAAATAACGATGAAACCATCGGCAACATCATTGCGGAAGCAATGGGCAAGGTAGGAAAAGAAGGCGTCATTACCGTTGAAGAAGCAAAGAGCATGGAAACAACCCTCGATATCGTTGAGGGTATGCAGTTCGACAAAGGCTACATCTCTCCATACTTTGTAACAAACCCTGAGAAAATGGAAGCGGTCCTTGATGAGCCTTTAATACTTATCAATGAGAAAAAGATAAGCAACATGAAAGACCTTCTGCCCATCCTCGAACAGGTTGCAAAGATGGGAAGAACGCTTTTAATTATTTCTGAAGACGTTGAAGGCGAAGCCTTAGCAACACTCGTCGTAAACAAGCTGAGAGGCACATTGAAAATCGCAGCTGTTAAAGCGCCGGGTTTTGGCGACAGAAGAAAGGCAATGCTCGAAGATATAGCTATCCTTACCGGTGGTCAGATGATCTCTGAAGAACTCGGCATTAAGCTTGAGAGCATCTCCGTTAAAGACCTCGGGTCTGCAAAACGTGTCGTCATTGACAAGGATAACACCACACTCGTTGACGGCGCCGGCAACAAGAAAGAGATCGAGGGAAGGGTAAAACAGATCAGAACACAGATCGATGAGACAACCTCTGACTATGACAGGGAAAAACTCCAGGAAAGGCTTGCAAAACTCGTTGGCGGCGTTGCTGTTATTAATGTAGGCGCTGCAACCGAGTCAGAGATGAAAGAGAAAAAAGCCCGCGTTGAAGACTCTCTCCATGCAACGAAAGCGGCAGTGGAAGAAGGTATCATTCCTGGCGGCGGCGTTGCATTTTTAAGATGCCTGCCGAAACTCGATGAGATAAAACTCGAAGGCGAGCAGCAGGGCGGTGTGAAGATCGTAAAGAAAGCACTGGAAGAGCCCACCAGATGGATTGCAAATAATGCAGGCTTTGATGGTTCTATCGTTATCGATAAAATCAAGAATGGCAAGGGCGGCTTTGGTTTTGATGCAGCAAAAGAGATTTACATAGATGATATGATGGCAGCAGGCATTATCGATCCTACGAAGGTAGCAAGGACTGCCTTACAGAATGCCGCATCCGTAGCATCTCTCCTGCTTACAACCAATTGCATGATTGCTGAAAAACCGAAAGATAAAGCTCAGATGCCTATGATGCCCCCGGGTGGAATGGGTGGAATGGGTGGAATGGACGGAATGTATTAAAACAATCGAGGGGACTTCACGTCCCCTCTTTTTTTTCAAATCTTTTTAATATCCCCTAAAATGTTATTCTGTGTGGTATTTGAACGAAATGTTGAGTCTCACACGGTACGCAGTTACTTTCCCGTTTTCCATTGTCAAATCCTGCTTTATCACCTCTGCTACGCGTAAATCTTCCAAGGACTTCCCTGCCGTTTCCACTGCAAGCTTCGCGGCATCTTCCCATGATTTCGCGCTTGTTCCCACAATCTCAATGATTTTGTAAATACTTCCCGGCATAAGCACCCTCCTTTATAATTTTTTAACGCATAAAGGAAGTAATAGCACAAACCGTCAATATGTCAAGGGATTTATCTTGGATTTATCATTAAGAATCATATGGGTGTCGGATAATCCCTCTCAAACACACCTTTAAGCGCTAAATTAAGAACTGATGATTAGAGGGTTAGCTAAACATCCAACCTTCCAATCATCCGAAATCACTAAACGCTCTACGCTATCCGCTA
>CAYMTB010000138.1:0-9653 GCA_964393225.1 uncultured Syntrophorhabdaceae bacterium | reverse complement strand
GGAAAACGGACTAACGGTATCATGGCCTTTATCTCGCATGTATTATTCAGATTAACATGGTTGTAAGGAGGCTGAATTGTGGGTAAACAAAGTATTGAAAAAGAGCTTTATGATGAGCTCTCGCTTGCATATTTTCAGGGGCTTGGATACCACGGAAGGATATTGAATGGCGCATTTGCTGACGTTATTGCATACAACCCACTCACAAAAGAAATTGCCATCATTGAGGCAAAGAGCACCAGGGAAAAGGATGCACCCGTTACTTGGATAACACCGTTTAATATCAGAGGTAAAAATCGTAGGGAAATATTGGAACACATAGTTACATCTCCATACTATAAGGGGAACGCAGGACTGATGAGGCTCTACGGATTTACGATTTCCAGTCAGCTCTACACATACCACAAACAGGCTCGGAAATACCTGGACAAGTTACATAAGCGGGATCCACTGTGGGAAGGCTTTGATATTCGGGAAGCCATAATTACCCCATACCTTACTGTTCCTATTGCAAACAGAAAACCCCTGAAGCATGTGGTCAGTATTTTCAAGAAAAACAGGTTGATCAAGAAGGCAGCGATGAAGACAACAAATCAACTGGTAATACTCAAATTAACTTATTTCAAAAGGAGGCATTAGAATGGCACAGTATATAAATATTACATATGATATGACGGCAAAGGAGCTCGTTGATGATGACACGGGAGAGGTTATAAAGGATATGAAGGACTGCGTTTGGCCTTCAGAATTGAAGAAGTCGGTGAGAGTCGAGATTATAATAGCAGACTGTCGAATCACTTTTAATAATCGGTCATTTCAGAAATTGTGCGTTTCAGTACACAGACGGAGCCTCTCCTTGTTCAATCAGGGTAGACGAATACTAAGGTATGTCTGGCCTTTAACCACAAGGACACCGGTAAATTTGCAAGAACTATGGGACATGATGATGACGATTCCTCTGATAAAAGAGAACATCGAAAAGGTGTTCGCAATGAAAAGTGCTCAGGAGAATAGCGAGAGTAAATCCGACATGGAAGAGATAAAACAGCGTATAGCCAGGTTGCAGGAAGAGGTGACAAGACTCGGTGGTTCACCAATAACGGCATAGTTGAATAAGAAGAGGGGATCAGGGTAATGCCTGGTTCTCTTTTTGTATGTAAACTGCCCATGTACCACATAAAGAGGAAGAGATATGAAATGGATATGTTATGCAAGGCCGGCAGCGACTGGTAAAACGTGTTATCACGAGAATACCACCGGAATAACTTCTGTGTTTTCTGGAAATAAACTTCCGTGCTGTGAAATGTGCGGATGCACTAAAAAAGCAAGCGATGACAGATTCTCAAACAATGATATGGATAAAAAGGAGAGAAAAGTATGATTACCGGGATAGCCTTTTATCTTACAACAGGCAGAATCAACAGGAGTGAGCTATCCGAATTTAGCTCAAACGCGTATGCTTTCTTTTCAACAGTTGCGTATATATTGGCGGCAGCACAGGATGTGATGCTGATAGTATTTTTACGTTCGTTGTTTATCAATTAAAGAGATGAGGGAGGCAAAGTGAAACTCTGGGGATTATATGAAACAATAATACAACAAGAGGGTATTGAAAAAGAGGTGCTGTTATTTTACCGTGAGAGGAAAGAAGACTGTCAGGATATCCTTGATGCTATAGAGAGATCCAACATTAACTTCGACAGATACATTATCAAAGAGATAGCCGAATGGGAAGAATGTCCAAAATGCTTGGGTTCACGCAAAGAATATTTCATAGATTCCCCACCAAAAGACTGTGATTATTGTAATGGGGAAGGCAAAGTAAAGCGTCCAGCTTAGAATGTGTGGGAGGATTAAATGAAACTACCAGAATGTCCATGGCCGGAAGAAGTATGGCCTATGACGGATGATGAGTATGTACAAGCTATACCTGATCCCAAGTTAAGAACAGCTATTTCAGGTTTCCTCATGAGAAAGGGATGGGAAATTTGCGTAAAGCAATTGGAAGAAAGGAGGAACGATGATTAATAGAATGACTATGACTGCCGGTGAATTAACGCATGACAGGAAAGGAAAAGATGTTTTTTATGCTAAGCGTGGCGGCGAAGACTTTCAGTATGTAATAGAATTTGATAATGGGAGCATCCTGGGATATTGCAAAATAACCGATATACAGAAAACTATCGACAAGGCGATACGTGACTTTGAGAATACGCCGGACATAAGCCAGTATTAACAGGAGGAAGTAAAGTGGGTGACTTAACCAGATGTAATTATTGTACTCTGAAAGAAATTAAACGTAATGCAGAGAGAATGGGTTCTACGGTATACCTTCGTCCATCCGGCTTTATGGGTGGAACAGATGTATTTGTAGTCCCAGAAGGAGAGAAACTGTCAGAGAAAGAAGATATGGTCCAGCCATGCGATGAATATCCAAATGGTAATGAGGCCTATTCAAAATATCATAGGGCTTGGTTAATGAGCATTTCAGGCCGCTGTATCTGTTGATAATATGGAGGATAAATGAGTATAAGTGATGAAATTGAAATGTGGTGTAGAATTCACTCTACGGTATATGGCACTATGGCGTGCAGCTTATGTAGTAACGCTGGATTAGATTGGGTTTGCGAAACAGCATTAAAAAGACTGGATGAATTAAGGAATGTGAGAAGAGAAGCAATAATTTCGGAGGAAATCCTTGAAGAAGAATAAATCGAAAAAACGTTCTATATGGGTATGGATACTTTATCCCATGATAACATTGATATTGATGGCAGCGTCATATATTGCGGGATACTCGAACACCAGCAAAAGGGATTATATTAGAGGTAAGGAAGATGGCCAAGAAGAAACTTATGAGCAGGAAAAACAGTTTAAATCGCTTGGAGATTTAGGAAAACCCGTAAGTCCTGCTTCTGATAAACCTACAACCCCTATTGTAATTGATAATCAATCAAAGGAATTCGAAGAAGATAAACAGAAAGAGGATGATACTGCAAACCGATAATAGAGGGGCTGAGGTATAGATGAGGAAATATAAACCATCAAACGGTGAAGAATGGATGGCATTTGAGGTATGATAGAGCATCATGGGAGTGGGAAGATTATGAAAACGGTTGTAAGGTGTTAGCAGCTACGCTTTCTTACCTTGTTACCAGTCCGAGTTATCCTGACGAATGGACGTATGATGAAGATGGTAAACCGATATGCACGAAGTTCAAGAAGGCTGAATTATGAAACATGCATTTATAAAGAGAGGGATCGGGGTGATTCCTGGTCCTCTTTTTTGCTGAAGATATAGGGGAATGGTAGGGGATGGATTTATGACGACGGAAATGTATGATTTTCTGACGATAGTGGGTACGCAGGCGAATGGTGATAGCACATGTCTATATGTAACGTGTACACCTGCTTACCCACACCCTTTGTTGCTTATCAAAAGCGAGGATTACCATATGAAACGCTCCTGGTGAGTTGAATAGTTTTAAACCTGCTTATTCCTCTTCTCCTTGATCTACCCCCTAAAAAAAGTAATCCAGTAATTGGGTTATTTCTATCCCTCTTTCTCATTAGCTGAGCATATAAAATCCCTTCACTTCTGGAAGAAAACAGGTGGAAAGCGAGTCTTTATTATTAGCGTGAATAATATTCAAGAAACGTTGACAAAAAATCTCATAGATGTAGAATGTATACAGAGGAGTATTTCTGATTATAAAGTATATTCCAACTATTCAAGCACGTAGCTTATTTTGCTGCACAATTCTTATTGCAATAATGTTGAGTCTTATCCCTTTCCCTGCCAATGGAGAGATGAAGACTGTTACCCACACAGTCAAGCAACCTTTCGGGGGTAGCCAATCCCCCGATGATGCCCGGATAGCAGCAGTAGCAAAGGCAAAACGTGAAGCGCTGGAGATGGCAGGAACATATGTGGAAGGTCTCGCGGTTGTTAAAAACTTTCGTGTAGAGAAGGATGAAATCCTTGCCCTTACCGCAGGGGTTCTCAAGGCAGAGGTGGTTTCACAGAAAAACTACCATACGGATGATGCCTTCGGCGTTGAGGTAGTGGTCAGAATAAACGTAGATACATCCGTCCTTGAAGACCGGGTGGAGAAGCTCCTTGCAGACAGAACCCATCTTGAGCAGCTTAATCAGGCACGAAAGAAGGAAAATGAACTTTTGGATACGGTTGCAAAGTTACAGGAAGAGAACAAACGTCTCACTGCGGAAAAGAAAAGCACGGAGCAGTTGAAAAGCCAATTTCATGAAGCCTCACAGGGTCTTACATCTGTGGACTGGAATAAAAAGGCATTAGATCTCTTGCAAGACGGAAAATTTTCTGACCAACAAAAAGCCATCGAATATCTGAACGAGGCTATCCGTCTCAAACCGGATTATGCCGATACATACTACAACCGGGGGTATGTGTACATCGAACTTAATCAGCACCAGAAGGCAATTGAGGATTTCAACGAGGCTATCCGTCTCAAATCGGATTATGCCAATGCATACAACAGCCGGGGGATGACATATTTGAATATGGGCAACACTACCCGTGGGTGCAGTGATGCCAAAAAGGCATGCAGTATTGGGACTTGCAATGCATACGAATTGGCAAAAAAGAAGGGGGATTGCCGTTAAGGGATATATTCGAAGCAGAGCTATCTGGAACCTTAACAAGACATAGAAGTAAAGAATGGGGAATCCACACTTATCTGACGTATTCAAAAAAGAAAAAGAATTGATAATTAAGGTAAAGCAGGATAGTATTCAATAAAAAACGGGAGGTAGGGATATGAAATTTAAGGATAAAATAATAAATCATCTGACTGACTACAAAAAAAGAACTTTCCCTAATATACCAAACGGAAAGCATAAAAGTCTTGAGTATGGCCACATACTACCGAAGCTCCACCAGTGCAAGAATCTGACTGAAGCATATAGAGACGATTTTCTTGAAAGTGGCCTCTTATGCAACCTGAAACTGCACATGTGTTTTAATCATTTGAATTCATCTCAAGCAATGTGTTTCAACTTTTTCTATCCACTCTTAAAAGAGAAAAAACTTGAGTTGGTGTTGGAATGCCTCGGTCTCAAAAATGAAATTGTTGACTATGAAACATGTTATTTTGAAAAAGAATCTGACATAGATGGAACTGGGAATAGAAGACCAACAAATTTTGATTTTTATCTTGCTACCAGTTCAGAAATTAAAATCCATTTTGAGATAAAATATTCAGAACAAGAATTTGGTGGTGCAAAAGACGACAAAGAACACAGTGAAAAATACGGATTAATCTATGAAGGCGTCAGTAAGGCGAGCATTAAGCCAGAGTTCGCAAATATAAAAGAGTTCTTGAAGAATTATCAAATCATGAGAAATCTAATCCATTTGTCTAAGAACTCTTATGTTGTCTTTATATATCCTGCAGAAAACGAAAAGATCCGAGAAAAAGCTGAATATGCGAAAGTAAATTTCGTAAAAGCGGAATATGAGCAAAATGTTATAAATGTGACTTGGGAAGAGTTATTTACATTTGTGCAAGATAAAATACCAGATGCAAACGTTAAGCTGCTAAGACAAATGAAAGAATTCAAAGAAAAATACATAATATAAACAGCTACCAGAAAAAAGGCTACGATCAATATCTGCTCCAGGGTGTTGTTGATTACTTGTAAATCGCTCTAGGTTTGGTTACAGCAAATTCATGATTTTCAGGAGCAACAAAGGAGATGCCAATGAAATTATATCCCATCTGTCAAAGTGATAAATACGGTTTCATGGATAAGACCGGCAAGGTAATCATTCCGCCACAATACGAACCTCCAACTGAATACGAATTTGGATATTTCTTTTCTGAGGGATTAGCCTCAGTCAAGGTCAACGGCAAGTGGGGAGTTATCGATGAAAAAAACAACACAGTCATTCAGGCAGTTTATGATAATGAATGCAGTATTTTCAGTGATTTTATTGTTACACGCTCTGAAGGCAAGCTCCTGATGCTGGACAGAACAGGAAATAAGATAAATCAGTTTGAATTTGAGAAATTCATGTCTCCCAATGAAGTCCTTATGCCGGTTATGATCAAGGGTAAATGGGGTTATGCCGGCAAGACAGGAACGCTGTTCATTGAACCTAAATTCGATTCAGTGGCACCTTTCAATGAAGGTTTGGCAAGGGTACGTGTCGCTGAAAAATGGGGATTTATTGATCAGACAGGGAGCATGCTAATACCTCTGTCGTTTGATTTTGCTAATGGGTTTCAGGAAGGATTAGCCCCTGTTAAAATAGGAGAAAAGTTCGGATATATTGACAACAAAGGGGTGATTCGCATTGAACCCCAATTCGAAGGTGTTCTTAATTTTCAGAATGGTTTTGCACAAATCATGTGTGATGGTAAATGGGGCTGTATCAATCAGGCAGGACAAGTGGCCATCCCTCCTCAATTTGATTGGATCGACAGTTTCTGTGATGCGTTTGCCGGTATTAAAATCGGTGGCAAGGCAGGATTTATCGACACCACAGGAAAAGTCATTATAGAACCTATTTTTGATAAGGTCAGTTATTTTTCTGAAGGATATGCTCCTGTGAAGATCGGAAAAGAATGGGGTTACATTGATAAAAAAGGAGATATAGCTATACGTTGTCATTTCAGTTACGCAGGGTCATTCGAGGATGAGATTGCATCTGTCGAGATAGACGGCAAAGAAGGCTATATCAACAATCAAGGTGAATATATTTGGATTCCCACACAATAAAGGCTGCCAAAATCAATCTTGAAATTTTGAGCCTTCAGTAGATAGAGAAAGTAAAATGGCAAAAGTAGGTATATTCTTTTTCATCAATAATGAATTCCTGATTGATAGTGTTCCTGTTGAAAATGGTGAACCGTATGGGGACGCAATTCAGCATGGCGAGCATTACAATTTCTGGGACTCGCTTATACCACGCAATGATGTCGAAAGAATATTCAAGGGACGCGCCTATGATGCCTATCCAAGGGGGAGGGTCGTCTTCTTTTCCAACACAGGCAAGTTTTGCGTGTATGTGGATAAATGTTTAAAAAAGAAGCAGATAAATGAAATATTTCTGGAGTTTGGATTAGAAACAGAAGCTGCCGATGTCAGGTTTGATGCTCATTATAAGTGTGCACGCTGTAATCCTCATTTCCTGGACTGACAAGAAGGATTCTATGAGTTTTGTAACAGAGCGTAACTTGAGTATGTTTATTGTGATTAGAAAAATACTACACCAAATATCATGACGCACAATGGGAGATGAACAATGAGGACAGTGTTATCTAAATTATTTCTGGCATCCGTTATTTTTGTGTCACTTATTGCAACGTTCAATAGTGCAATTGAAGCACAAGAAGCCGAGAAAACAGATAAAGTAATTACCACAGGATTAGGCTTGGATAGAGACAAAGCCAAAGAAAATGCAATCAGAAATGCAGTTGAGTATGCTGTCGGGATATATGTATCAAGTGACACAATTGTAAAAAATAGCCAACTCATAAAAGATGAGGTTTTGGGCTATAGCGCAGGATATATAAAGACTTTAAGGATACTATCTGAAGAAAAGAAAGAGGATGGAATATATGCCGTTCAAATCGAAGCAGTGGTAGTCAGCACAAAGCTGACAAGAAAGCTTGAAAGTCTGAACATTGCTACCAAGAGGATAGAGGGTGAAAGCTTATTCGGCGAAGCAACAAGCAGGATTACAGAACAAAGAAGCGCCGGCAGTCTGATAAATAAGATAATATCAAAGTACCCTCAGGCAGCTTATCAAATCACGGTAGGAAAACCGGAAATAGTATCGACCAATCCGAACACAAACAAGGCAACAATCTCATTGCCCCTCACCATACAGTGGGACAAGGCTTTTGTAAATGAACTCAAAGAGGTTCTTTCACAAGTTACAAAAAAAGAGTTTAAACGGGTCAATATTGTAAACTTTTTCGGAACATTACCACAGAAATATCCTGGCGATGATTATGATGCAGCATGCTTCGCCCAGAAATCGACAGTTAAAAACGAAAAAGCTGATGTCTGTGAGGTTATATCTATAGACTCCTACATGCCACGCAAATCAAAGCATGAACACGCTGAAAATTTATTTAAACCTCCAAAATATCTGGAAAAAATGTCATTATCAATCTCCTTTAAAGATAGAGACAGCAGGATTGTTGATACATCCACCTATAAATTTACCATGAAAGATAGCGATAGTGTTGAAAGGCAAGAGATACCCATCCCACGTAATACGTATTTGAATACATATTTAAATCAAGGGGATAACCCCCCAAATATTTTATGTAGACAGCCATCTTACGGACGTATTTTGATTTTAGTTGATGGAACGTTTAGGATTAATATACCGGCAGAAATAGACACCCGGCTTTTAGATAAAATATCTTCTGTTGATGTAAAATTTGATTCATGGGAGAAAAATTGACATGCCTATTAGGTGCTGCAAAGATAATCATGGATAAGGGTACTTGGGGAAGAAAAAGCATAGAGGCTTGCAGGTTGACTGGAGTGGCATACTTTTGCAAGTGACCCTACGCCACTGCCAGACTGTTGGCAAAAAGATTAGTTATACTGTCAGGTAAAGGACGGGAGGTACGACAATGGACCCATATTTACTTAAACAGTTCGACGATCTGATAGGCAGGATTGTTGCCGCAAAGAAGCTCTGTGAGGAGAAACTGTATGAGGATTGCTACAGGGAACTTGACCATCATGTTCGATCAGCCTGGTATTCGATTCAAGATGATATTAATACCATGAAAATTACAGAAATTGGAGTGCACCGCAACGAAGAAATGACAGAAGCGGAAAGGACACTCCTTTTAAAGCTGAACTCAACGCTGGTTCAGGTTGAAAAGCAGGTAATAGAAGAGGCGCAGAATCACGTCGTGGAATGTGAACACCGGCTCAAATCCGGCAATGACCCCTTTATTAGGGACTACGAGATCGAGGTGACTGTCACATACTACATCGGCGAAGATGATCCGGCCTATTGCGACGATAGAGACAACATTATTGCCCAGCACGAATTTAGTCTCAAACGTCCTGCTGATTTCGAAATACTTGCTGATGGCTACAACTGCAATGAGTTTCCTATAGATGTGGATTTACAGGATCGTGATTACCACTGCTGGCTCTTCCACCGCCTCTATGATCATTCCGAACCCAGCGTGTCTTGGCGTGATTTGCTCAGGATTGCTTGGGTGTGGGTAGATGTAACGGTAGAATACCAGAATTCTCTGAAGATCCGATAGGCAATTCTCGTTGCCCGCCATATGACGAACGACCAGCGAGAAGAAACGAAAACTGGAGGGTTAAGTAAATCTCAATAATTTTTTTGACCGAGTTTCTTTCTTAAGTGGCATAATATTTCCTGTCTGACTTAATGTAGTTACACACGTTTTTGTTCTTTTCATCCGCAACTGGGTGGGTCTTGTTTTAATACACAGGATACCGTTTACAAAACCACTCTTTTCATCTGGCAATCCACGATCAGGGCTAAAAAGCCCTATGCTTTGTTTGTAGGTGTTCTAAATAATTGGTAATTTCAACTTTCTCACTGGTCATTTCTGCGTATTGCGGAGTGAAAGCTGCTACACATTAAACTTCTGCCGGATTGC
>CAYMTB010000137.1:0-9733 GCA_964393225.1 uncultured Syntrophorhabdaceae bacterium | reverse complement strand
TATTTGCAGTACCCTGAGTATGCTGCTGTTAAGCTGGATATGCTTAGTCCGTCCGGACTGAAAATAAAATTATCATATACATAAAAGGTCTTGACATGCTGTATACAAATGTTAGAACATTAAAATATATCCAATAATTGATATAAAAAAGAAGGGAGGTGAAAAAGTATGAAGAAAGTTTTAATGGTTGTGTTTGCATTATTTATTAGTGTTGCGTTTGTGTCAATGGTTTTTGCACAGGCAAAGCCAGCGGCGGCACCTGAAAAGGCGGCACCGGCAAAGGCAGCTCCGGAAAAAGCACCTGCACCGGAGAAAGCAGCACCTGCACCTGAAAAGGCAGCACCTGCACCTGAAAAGGCAGAGGCAAAAGCCGACAAACCGGCGGATAAACCAAAACCCAAACCAAAACCAGCGGGGTATTATGGTGAAGTAGCGAATGTTGATGTTGTGGCAAAAACCCTTACAGTCAAGGCTAAAAAGGATGCTGTTACATTCGACATGGCGAATGCCAAATTTAAAGGTTACAAAGATGCCGGCGAAATTAAGGTGGGTGACAAGGTTACTGCCAAGTACTCAAAAGATGGCATTGATGTAAAGAAAATAGCTGCTGCAAAACCGGCAAAGAAAGAAAAACCTGCCGTGGAAAAGAAGGAAAAACCCGCAGCAAAGAAAAAAGGATTCAAGGACATTGATACAAATAAAGACGGGAAGATAACTATTGAAGAATTGACAATTGTCTTTGTCAATGTCACCCCGGAAATGTTCAAGCAGTTCGATAAGAACAACGACGGCGCTCTCGATGAACAAGAATTTAAAGATGCGTCAAAGGTACTGAAGTAGTTCCGGTTTGAACCCCGCCAGCTTTCAGTGGTTGGCGGGGTTTTTTGTTAAAATATTTCCTTTTTCAGAATCTTCCCGCGTACACCAACGGTAACAATTTCCATGGGATATGTTTTTCCCGCAAGCGCCATGCCCTGTTGAACGAGGAGGGGCATCTTTGAACAGCATGGCACTTCCATAATCAGGACGGTGATGCTTTTTACGTCGGCTATCCTGAAAATCTCTGAAAATTTATTAATATATTCTTCAGTATCATCAAACTTCGGGCATCCCATTAATACGGTTTTCCCTTTTAAGAAATCAGTGTGAAAGGCGGGGTATGCTACAGGGGTACAGTCTGAGGCAATAAGAAGATCGGCCCCCTTGAGGAATGGCGCAGTGGGCGGCACAAGCCTGATCTGGACAGGCCAGTGTGTAAGGGCAGAGCCCGCTTCTGCATGTTGAACAGGCCGGTTTGCCGCTTCGCAGGGTGAGGCAAATATCTGGATATGGGTTGAGGGACAGCCGCAGGGGAGAGTTTCAGCGTTGAGCGTTGAGCGTTCAGCGTTCAGCGATTTGGCTGATGATTCTTGCTTTTTCAGGTGTTGTTCTACCGCTTCAGGATCGAATGCGTCAGCATTGCGTTCTACTATTTTAAGGGCACCTTCAGGACACTCCCCCAAACAGGCGGCAAGTCCATCACAGTAATTTTCCGATACAAGCTTTGCCTTGCCGTTAATCAATTGAATAGCTCCCTCAGCGCAGGCCGATACACACTGGCCGCAACCGTTACAAAGTTTTTCATCTATTTCTATTATCTTTCTTATTGCCTTCATCATTATCTCCATTCTTAGCGTGGAGCGTAGAGCGGATAGCGTTTAGTGGAAAAGATACAAAACCTTATACGTACAGCACTTAATTTGTTTTACGCTCCACGCTCCATGCTCTCGGCCATCTTTTTGCCTTTACTCTACGCTATACGCTATACGCTATACGCTATTTCTTACCCCAATATCGCCTTCAAATCTTCATCCGGTGTGGTAATCGGTTTTATGCCGAAGTTTTTCACCAGCACATCCAGCACATTCGACGTTACAAATGCCGGTAGCGATGGTCCAAGGCGAATATTCTTAATGCCAAGGTACAGAAGGGTCAGCAAAATTGCCACGGCTTTCTGTTCATACCACGAGAGAACAAGCGAGAGAGGAAGATCGTTAACGCCTACATTAAAGGCCTTAGAGAGGGCAACGGCAATCTGTATCGCAGAATAGGCATCATTGCACTGACCGATGTCAAGAAGTCTCGGGATACCACCGATATCTCCAAGGTCCTTATCGAAGAAGCGGAACTTTCCACAGGCAAGAGTAAGAACAATGCAATCTTCCGGGACTTTTTCAACGAATTCTGTATAGTAGTTTCTCCCTGGTTTGGCACCGTCACAACCTGCTACGAGGAAAAAATGGCGTATGTTCTTATTTTTGACTGCTTCGATAACTGCGCCTGCTACACCCATTACAGTATTTCGTGCAAATCCGACCATGACAGATTTACCGTTCACATCCTCCGGAAAACCCGGCATGGCAAGGGCCTTTTCAATGGCCGGCGCGTAATTGTGGTTTGATATGTGGGTTACATTCGGCCACCCTACGGTTCCCAGCGTAAAAATATTGTCTTTATATGAATCATTCGGTTTCTGAATACAGTTCGTGGTCATAAGTATTGCACCCGGGAAAGCGGCAAATTCTTTATGCTGGTTCTGCCAGGCGGTACCATAGTGTCCATAAAAATGAGGGTATTTCTTGAGGCCCGGATAACCATGGGCAGGCAGCATTTCACCGTGTGTATAGACGTATATACCCTCTCCTTCGGTTTGCTTGAGGATTTCTTCCAAATCTTTCAGGTCATGACCGGAAACAAGGATGGCCTTCCCCTTCTTTGCGCCGAGCGGGACCTTCATAGGAACAGGATGACCGTATGTGCCGGTATTAGCTGCATCGAGAAGCTCCATAGCTCTCAGGTTTATCTCACCGCATTTGAGGACGAGAGCGAGTGTTTCGTTAAGGTCAGGAGTGTCTTTAAAAATCGCAACCAGCGCTTCGTGGATAAAGGCATAGACAGCATTGTCTTCCTGTCCGAGGATCTGCGCGTGGTATGCATAGGCTGCCACGCCCTTGATACCAAACAGCAATGTATGCTTCAGTGATGTAATGTCCGGGTTTGAGCTGTCAGGCTGTATTGCCACGCCTTCACCCTGCTTTATCAGTCCTTCGAGAGTTGATTCAGGCTTGAACTGGCTTTGACCTGCCGGTAATTCAGCCTTTCCGCCTGCCGCCTTTATTGTTTCTTTGAGTTTATCTCTTAAGGCAGCCGCACGGTTAATAAGCGCTATAAAACGTGCAGGGTCAAAATCGACATTTGTAAGTGTAGCAAAAAGCGCTTCGGTAGTAAAAACATCCGCTTCACGGTCAGCAACCTTTACCTTTATTCCCTCTGCGGCGTAAAAAGAGAGTTCAGCAAGGGCATACACAAGGAGGTCCTGGAGTGCTGCAACATCAGGCTGTTTCCCGCAGACCCCCACTTTTGTACATCCTTCACCTTTCGCCGTCTGTTCACATTGATAACAAAACATAATTACCTCCTCATTTTTTTATTGAATATCTCTATGAAGATAATATAGCCACTGCAGACGAAATATGCTTTGACTTAAATCAAATAAATAAATAACTTGGTGATTCGGACGGCAATCCAAAATCCGAAACGGAATGAGCTTAGCAAAATGTCTTCAACTGTTCGCCATTCACTGTTTCATGTCATTGCAAGACCCTTTTTGCTTTTCGGGCACTTATTATTCTCACTCTATCGCCCCTTTCGTTGTGCACAACGACAAGAAGTCTATTCCTGTGAGAATTGCCAATCAATACGAACCTGCTCCCATCTTCTGAATGCAGTGGATCATAAATCGTAAACGACAATGTGTCTTTAAAGGCCGTGCTCGCTTCATCAAATGTTACACTATGAATTTTTTATTCCTTGTTGTCTTTTCCGGATCCCATTCAAATAATAGCAATTTTATCTCTTGAAATTATTATAGCTTTTCAAAGTGTATTTAGCAATATCTGGTGCGATTTTAAGTTTTACATAACGCAAAAATAAGCCGCTTGGTCACATCAAATAGTTTCAAAAGAGAAATCGTGCGATGCAAGGTCTGTATTGATTTTCCCGATATTTAAACTGCCAACAAAAACAGCACTTTAAGCCCCATAAATGCAGTTTTGAGTGTTGAGTGTTGAGTGCTAAGTTTTTGTTATATGAATTGATATTTTCAACTCACAACCCAAAACTCAAAACTGCATTTATGGTCTGGTACGACCCCAAACCCGAAACCATGCGAACAGCAGTCAGCCTGAGCAGCGGGACACCGGTCACTGTTGCCAGACAGCAGCAGCCTTCATCTTTATCCAATAAGCCTTACCCTTTCTAAAGTTCGTCAATTCCGGCATGGGAAGAACAGGCGCTGATGCCGGCGGCAGTTTGCTCTTCCACTCCCCGTGATCCCATTCCCAGACGATCAGCCAGTCATCAGAAAGGCCCTGGATAGCACTGTAAACGTCGCGGCCCTCCTGGCCGTAATAGCCGATGAGGTTCCATCCTTCGGTGAGGGCGATATTGGGAGATACATCAAGGCAGGGTAGCGAAAAGGCGGCGGCCCCGTTGGCATAAATCCAATATCCCGGCCCGGTCTCCATGGTAGCGAGGTCAATGGGATCCTCGACCCCGGCAGCCTGTTTTTTAAAACGGAGCCATTTTTTTACCCCGTTATCGTAACCCCACACAATGCGCACATTATCGATGATATTGTGGAGCACGGAATGGGTGGCCGGGACCAGAGGTTGTGAAGGGAGAGAGATGAAATTCCATCCCTGGTTCAACGTAATGCTTATCATGGAATGGTCAGCAAGACTACCCGGCGCCCCCAGGAAGGATACCCTCCCGTTCTTGAGGAGGTCGCCATCGCCACGGCCTCCGTCAGCAATGTAAAGGGTCACCTTGTTTCCGTTGATAACCGCCCCCGTTGTGCCGTCAAAGGGGAATTCATACCAGTGGGACACGGGGTCCTGAACGGTGGGACCGTAGATCCAGTAGGTATTCACCGGGCCCGCATCATGGATGATGTGTTCTATTTTGAATATGGTTGCATTTGATAAATCCAGGGGGGCTATTACCTTGTTTTTGCTTACATCGGCCGTAACGCTTACCACGCCGGACTGGAATGATACGCCTTGAGGGCTGCCGTAGGGGAATTCTCCGGGGGCGCCGACCCAGACCGCAGGGGACTCACCTTCCGGGAGAAAAGTTATGGTGGAATACTTTCCCATGAGGGTCTTAAGGGTAGCTACTTCCTTCTGGAGGGCATCGGCGATGCCGTCGTTGTTCCCATCGCCGTTATTTGGCCCTGCAGCCTCAATGAGGTCACTCACGCCATCCATATCTGCGTCGCAGAGGTTTACGTCGTTCACGTAAATCGTGCCCTTGACCGAAACATTACCTCCCGTATTGTTGCAGACATCCCCGTGGCGGAGGGTAACGTCGTTTCCGGCATCGATACCGGTGGAGGTATTGCCGGTGATGTGGATATAGTTGCCATTTATTGTCCCCGATAAACCGGCAGTACTATAGGTATTATTGTATGAAGTCTTTATTCCTGACTTTCCGTTTCCACGGATGGTGCTGAACTCGTTGTCGTAGAAGGCCTTGTTGGCAACGTTGTTCCAGTTGATGGTGACAAAGCCTCTGTCAGTAGCAATACCATAGGAGCCGTTATTCTCGACCTTGATGACACCCCATGAAGCATCAACGCTGCCCTCCCAACTGTGGATCCCCATTCCCGCATTTCCGCTGAAGGTATTCTCCTCTCCCTGGATGGTAACATCTTTTCGTGTGTAAACGCCGAAGCCTTTATTGTCGGTGACCTTTGCCAGGGTGAGGTTAACCTTTCCCTCTGCATAGATGCCGCTCTTTTGTTTGTCTGTTGTCCCTGAGGCCCCATTGCCTATGACCTCGATGCATGTTGCCGTCAGGTGGCCGGTTGCATCAGGATAAAGCCCTTCAGGATCGGGCCGGTAGCCCTCATCCCGGCTCGCATAGATACCGGTCTTGCCGTTCCCGTTGATCCTGCTCGTCTCAAAAGGATAGGAGGATTTGCCGACAACTGAATTAATCGTCACGCTGCCTTTTTCAACAAGAATTCCGAAGGAGCCGTTATTCTCCACCTGGATGACGGCCCTAGGGGCTTGCACATGGCGGGTCTCACTGAAAAGCCCGACCGTGCCGTTCCTGCTGAAGTGGTTGTCATTGTAATTGATAAATATGCTCGCAACGGCGTATACCCCGTACCCTTTATTGTCCGTGACCCTCGCAAAACCGAGATCCACGATGCCCTTGGCATAGATGCCGCTTTGCTCCACCTTGGCATTGATTTCCCTGCCCGCACTTCCGTTCCCGATGACTTCTATGTATTTAGCTAAAAGGGCTTCACCGAAAGGTTCGTCACTACCCGGTTCAGGGCCGGAATCAGAGCCCCCGCCGATATGGATATATATACCGGTCTTGCCGTTCCCGTTGATCCTGCTCGTCTGATTCTGGTATGCCGGGTTTCCGTGGATATAATTGATCGTCACGGGACCAACTGCCGCCCATATTCCATAGGAGCCGTTATTCTCCACCTGGATGACGGCATCAAATGCCTTGACGCGCCGCACCTCACTGTAGAGCCCTATCAGGCCGTTACTGCTGAAGTGGTTGTCGTTATAAAGAATCGTGATGCTGCTGTAAGCATATACCCCGAATCCCGCGTTGCCTGTTACCTTCGCAAAGCCGAGACTGACGATGCCCTTGGCATAGATGCCGCTCTGTTCTTTGTGGTCAGCTCCTGCCTTGCCGTTTCCTGAGACCTCCAGGCAGGTGGCAGTGAGGGCTTCACTGAAGGGTTCATCGCTGTCAGATCCCGGTCCCGGGTCTATGCTCGGGGTGCTGGCTACATAGATGCCTGCCTTGCCGTTTCCGTTGATCCTGCTCGTCTCGCCCTGATAGGCAAACCTGTCAATAATGCTATTGATCCGTACCGGTCCATCCTCCGCGTAGATCCCGTGGCCCGTGTTATTCTCCGCCTGGATGACGCCATTACCCGCATTAATGCCCCGGGAGAGGGTGTAGAGGCCATTGCTCCCGTTTCTGCTGAAATGGTTCTCTTTCCCCCATATCTCGACCCCGTTCGCAACCATGATGCCGCTTCCCTTGTTGTCTATGGCCTTTACGTTGGTAAGGAGGAGCCTGTTCTGAGAGACTATCCCGCTGCCCTTGAAGTTTTGCAGGACCAGGCCTTTCAGATCAAAGGAGGAATCTGCATCAGGGCTGTTTATATAGATGCCGTCAGCGCTGCTACCGGCATCTGTCCCGTCAATAATGACGAGCCCCCCGGGCTGGGTGGCGCCGTTGATGATAACCTGATCGGTAATGGACGGAAGCGGTTTCTTAGGTCGGATGACAGGTGCTCCGGTACCGGGAATGTTGAAGCTGATCGTATTTCTGCCCTGTCTCCGGTTTGCTTCAGTAATGGCAGCACGAAGCGTGCATTGATCCCCTGCTGTTGAGAGATTCGTATCACACTTTCCGTCGTTGGGGTCGGCATCATCTTCATCACCGGCGTTGTTCACGAGGATGTCGAAGATGAGGGGGTAATTATCCTTTTCTGCACTGCTTATCCAATATGGTGTATCTCCGATACCGTCCCTGTCGGCATCATCACCGGTATAGGCGCTCCAGTAGTTTCCCCCGATGTACGATCCTCCGATGATATTGTTTCCTGTTGCTTTTGTCTGATTCCAGATGTTTGTGCAGGAGATATAGTAACCGTTGGAGTCCTTACAGCTGCTGCTGCCGAAGAATTCAAACATATCTGAATTGTCGGTTCCGTCACGTTTTTTGAAGATGTTGTCATAAAATAGGTTGTTTTTTACGCCGCCCGACATCGATAAAATTGTGGCGTTATCCTCTATGATGTTTTCAGAGAATATATTGTTCTCTATAATCCTGGTCGGATTCGAGCTAATCTGAAAAAAGTGAAGACCGTAGAGGTAGCCCTTTATCGTATTACCCTGAATTATGTTGTCCCGTGTTTCGTAATTGAGCCTGATTCCCTGCTGTGCGTCCCCGGGGTTGTTGTAACCGAGAAAGGTATTTTCTTTTATCAGGTTAGAGGCAATCTTTCCGCCAAAATAGTCCGCTTCGAAACTGAGCCCGAATGCGCACCTGCTCACTGCGTTTGAGAGTATCCAGTTGCCCGTTGACAGTGGTCTCATCGATATGCCGATGGCAGATTTGTCTTCGCAGGTGATGGTGTTTGATTCTACATAAAATTCTGAGGAGGCGTGATAGATGCCGTAGACGGGACTGCCGGTGTTTTTCGGCGGCGTGATCGTGTTCCCTGTTATAAACCGGTTGAAATCAGATTTAGAGTTCTTCGGTGTTTGAGTGCCTGAAACGGTTCCTGTAGCACTTAAAGATGTGAGGGTATTATCTGCGATAGTGACTGGACCCGACCCATGCGTTACTGACAACTGTTCCTTTATGGTATTTTTTTTGACGGTGATGGGTGTTGTATCGCTTGTCGATGGGCTTCCAATCTGTAATGATTTAAAGGTATTGTTTTCAAAAGTCACCGACACAGGGGGGTTTCCGGTACTCCAGGCGACGGTTACAGGGACATCAGGGGCCTGGTAGTTTCTGATATCCAGCGCGGTGTTGTTGGGTGTGAAGTCGAGTTGACCGGTGTAGCCGGATAATACGTTATTGGAGAAGATACTGAAGGTTTCGGCTCTGAGATAGACGTTTCCTTCGAGTGTGCTGTTTGATACACGGATTATTGTGTTCGCGATATTATTGTAGTCAGCGCCGATCCCAATGTTTCGTAATGTCGCCCCGTTGACGGTTACGGAGCTTCCCTGGTAAAGGCTGATGCTGTTGCTGCCGGTTTTCTCCACAATTGCACCGCCCTGAATCGCCAGGCTTTTCCCGTTGAGGTACAGGGTGCCGGAGATGCTCCAGGTATCGCCTGACCAGATCATGTCCCGGTTGATTGTTCCGGAAATCATGCCGGTTGTTACATCAATAGATTTCTGCTTGACAAGACGTTCAACGGGTTGGTTGTATTCATTTTTCAGGCATTTGTCGTAGGCCTTTACCGTGTATGTATGGGAGGCACCCTTTGTGAGGCCGCTCTCTGTATAATCCATTGTGCCGTAGCCGTGCTGCGCTACGAGATTGTCCCCCCGGTACAGCTCGCTCCTCAGGCAGCTTTCCTGCCCTTCCCCTGCATAATAAAAGTTATTCCCGAATCTCAGGTCTGCCTCTGTGTTGCCCGTATAAACAGCCTGGAGGGTTACAAAGTAATCCGCATGGGAGACGACCGGCAGGAAAAGGAGCAAAAAGAGACAGACAGCATTACGAAAAATGCCATAATACACCGCTCTGTGAGCGGGGATGAATTGCGGATATTTTTCGCGCAGGCTTGCACCTGCGGCTACCCGTTCAGAAGCCCCGCCGTGCACCAGCTTGCGGGTATGGCGGGTTTTTTCACTATTCCGTCCCGCTTCAGATACTGGTCTTTTCAACACATTCTTGAGGATAGTCATACACGCTCTCCTGCTTGTAAGGATAGAAGTAAACGACATAAAAATTTATATCTTATATTTTTGGATTTGACAAGAGGACGTTTCAACACATTTTTTCATCGATTAACATTGCATTTTCTTCGCTTTACCACCAGTTTGTCGGTTTTTCCTCTCACTGTCGTCCGAATATTAAGCTGACCCGCATATATATCTATAATAATAAACTATAAACTTCCAATTTCAAG
>CAYMTB010000136.1:0-9823 GCA_964393225.1 uncultured Syntrophorhabdaceae bacterium | reverse complement strand
CGGCCATGGGCGCCGGGATGGATATGGCCATCATGTGTGACCTGAGGGTCTGTTCTGATAAGGCAAAACTTGCAGAATCCTATATAATGATGGGGCTTATCCCGGGAGATGGCGGTGCGTATTTTCTGCCCCGGCTGGTGGGGGTATCAAAGGCCCTCGAACTTCTTTTTACGGGTGACGTTTTGACCCCTGAAGAAGCCCTGAAACTGGGCATAGTAAATCGTGTTGTGCCTCATGACCGCCTCATGGAAGAGACGATAAGACTTGCCGAAAAGATTGCCGGCAAGCCTCCCCTTGCCGTCCGCATGATGAAGAGGGCTGTTTACCAGGGGCAAGCGAATACGCTCAGGGCGCACCTTGACTACATATCATCTCAATTATCGCTTCTTTCCGAAACGGAAGACCATATAGAGGCGGCAAGATCGTTTCTCGAAAAGAGGAAACCAGTGTTTAAGGGGAAATGAACTGTCGAGAAGCGAGGAATGTTGGGATTAAGGATTAAAGGATTTTGGATGATTAGCCACCCCTCTAAACCTCTAACCCTCTAAACATCGATCCTGATTCTGCTTACTTAATCACTTATTCTTATTGGGGTGAATAGAAATGACAGAGGATATGGCAACAAAAGAAGGGGCAATAAAGATAGCTTATTCCATCCTTACTAATAAAAACGTAAACATCACGGGGAATGAATGAACGAAGCACACGTTAAGCAGATTTCCATTGAGCTGCACATCACAGTAAAACAGGTAAATGCAGCGGCATTACTGCTGGAAGAAGGCGCAACAATTCCCTTCATTGCCCGCTACCGGAAGGAAGCTACCGGTTCCCTGGACGAAGTGGCTATTGCTGCTGTGCGGGATCGTCTTGAACAGCTCGGGGAATTGGACAGCAGGAGAGCGTCCATTTTACGTTCACTTGAAGAAAGGGGGCTTTTAACTGACGGGTTGAAAGACAAGCTTGATAAAGCGGAAACGATGGTCATACTGGAAGACCTTTATCTCCCTTTCCGGCCAAAGCGCAGGACAAGGGCCGCCATTGCGAGAGAAAAAGGACTCGAACCTTTAGCGGAACGTCTTTTCGCACAGGATATTAAGGACCCTGTGAGCAGCGACCCTTTTGAAGAAGCGCGTGCTTTCATCAATGCTGAGAAAGAGGTCAATTCAGCCGAAGAAGCACTTGCGGGAGCAAGGGATATCATGGCGGAGTGGATAAATGAAAATGCTGATGCGAGGGCTGCTATAAGGGCATTATTCATCCGGAAGGCAGCATTTAAAACTAAGGTTATACCTGAAAAGATGGAGGCCGGTATTAAATACAGGGATTATTATGATTGGGAAGAGCCTGTCAACGCAGCCCCTTCTCATCGGGTCCTTGCCATGAGACGGGGAGAGAACGAAGAGATTCTGACGCTCCGCATTGTTCCACCCGATGAAGAGGCTGTCGCGGTCCTGAACGGATATTTCATAAAAGGCAGCAGCCCCGGTTCTGCGCAGGTGAAACAAGCCATGGAGGATGGTTATAAACGTCTCCTTGTCCCGTCTATGGAGACGGAAATCCGGACACTTACGAAAACAAGGGCCGACGAAGAGGCTATCAATGTGTTTAAGGAAAATCTGCGCCAACTCCTTCTTGCCGCCCCGCTGGGCCAGAAGAATATACTCGCGCTTGATCCCGGATTCAGAACCGGTTGCAAAGTAGTTTGCCTTAGCCAACAAGGAAAGCTGCTCCATAATGATGTTATTTTCCCCCATCAATCAGGGAAAGAGGCTGCCAGAGCAGCGGAAACGATGGTTGAGCTTTGCGGACGGTTTCAGATAGAGGCCATTGCGGTGGGGAACGGAACAGCAGGGAGAGAGACAGAGGCCTTTGTAAAGGGAATTGAACCGCTCAGGAGAATGCCTGTAATTGTTGTGAATGAGAGCGGGGCATCCGTTTATTCGGCGTCAGAGACGGCAAGGGAAGAATTCCCCGATTATGATGTGACAGTGAGAGGGGCGGTGTCTATCGGCAGACGTCTTATGGACCCGCTTGCCGAACTGGTAAAAATTGATCCAAAATCGATTGGAGTCGGCCAGTACCAGCACGATGTTGACCAGAATGCGTTGAAAAGAAGCCTTGATGACGTGGTAATGAGCTGTGTCAATGCTGTCGGTGTAGAGGTAAATACGGCGAGCAGGCAGCTTCTCGCCTATGTCTCAGGATTGGGGCCGCAGCTTGCCAAAGCTGTCATAGTGTACAGGGACGAACATGGGCCCATCGGCTCAAGAAAGGAATTGAAGAAGGTTCCGAGATTGGGACCAAAGGCATTCGAGCAGTCGGCAGGGTTTCTCCGGATAAGAGGCGCGGCAAACCCGCTCGATGAAAGCGCGGTTCATCCGGAAAGCTACAAAATTGTAGAGGCAATGGCAAAAGACCTTGCATGTTCAGTGAAAGATTTGATGAAGCGCGAAGACCTTCGAAAAAAAATTGATGTAAAGAGCTATATAACCGATTCGGCAGGTCTGCCGACACTCAATGATATATTAAATGAGCTTGCCAGACCGGGACGCGACCCGCGCGAGCAATTCGAGCCCTTTTCCTTTGCGGAAGGGATCGAAAAGATAGAAGATGTGAAACCGGGCATGAAGCTTCCGGGGATTATCACCAATGTTACCGCATTCGGCGCCTTTGTGGATATCGGGGTTCACCAGGACGGCCTGGTACATATCAGTCATCTCTCAAACCGCTTCGTTAAAAATCCGAACGATGCAGTAAAGGTTCATCAGAAAGTGAAAGTCACTGTCCTTGATGTTGACGTCATAAGGAAGAGGATTTCTCTTTCCATGAAGGATAGTGCTTTGCCTGAAAAATAGACCGGTTTATTAAACCCGGATGTATCATTAGAATCACTATCGGTGTCGGATAATCCCTCGCAAACACGCTCATGTTGCTCGACTGCGCTCGCAATTAAACCGTGCCGCTCCAGCGGCTCCAATCGCTCGCGTTCGGCTTCGTCACTTTTGCATACGCAAAAGACCAAGCTTCCTCGCCTCTCGACGGTTTGCTCCGGGATACCCCGACACATTCCTAAAGACATATTTAGGATAAAAGGAAAAAACGAGACGGCAGACGCCGGCGTTTATCCATTGGAACTATTACCCGATACGGAGAAAAAATCGGTGTTTAAAACACAGGTAGATCGGTGAAATTGCACCCAGATACTGAAAGTTTCCGGAACAGATTGTGAATGCCAGGGTTACTTGCCCAGAGAAATAGAAAAAGTCTCGATATCCCCCGATTTACCCTGTGACGCATATTTGACAGTGGCATTCATGCTGGTGCCTGTAATCTCGAACCTCGTAAAATGGAAGCAGGGCAGATTTTTTCCGGGACCGCAATCATTATCATATGCCGCCTTTAATTCGGGATGATCTGCACCGGGCTTATACCCAACAGCGGTTGCTTTTCCACCGGAATTTGCCCCTCCTGTTCCAAGGGTCAGATAGGTAATGCCGTCTTTCTCGCTTCGCGCGTAGTAATGATCATGCCCCTGAATGACGAGCTTTACCTTTCCCTTCAGCTCTGTGGCAAGCAGGTTGTGGAGGCCGTCGCGGATTGTAACGCTTCCCCCGTCAGTGTTGCTGAATCTGTCCCGCACACCGGTGGCGGTATAGAGGGGGTTGTGAAGAACAACGATATTCCATTGTTTTGTTGAGGCTATCAAATCATCCTTTAGCCATTCATACTGTCCGTTAGGAGAGGAGTCCGATACTTTCGGACCCAATGATGCAAATTGCAGGTTACTACTGCTCTCTTCGTTTTCAGGCTGATCGTACTTCCAGTCGACGCGGCATTCTCTTTTAGCCGTATCGTAATCTGCACATATCTTATGGTCCGGGTTATTCCTGTTGTTTGTATCAACCATGATAAAATGAATGGGTCCATAGTCAAAGGAATAGTAAAAACGATTCGGTCCGGCTTTGTAGAACGGGTAAGGATAATATGTCTTGAAGCGCCAGCCGAAATATTTATAGTCTGTACCCCGATCCTCCTTGCCGTAATTGTAGTATCCTTCGTGGTTTCCCACTGTCCCCATGACAGGCATATGCCCGAGAAATTGCACTACAGGCTGATTCCAGCCTTTTTTCGGTTCAGGATTAAAAAACTCCCTGTCCCAGTAGTCTTTGCCAGTATTTTCTTCATCGTTCTGGCCTTGATAAACAAAATCACCATCGTGGATGCAGAACGTATTGCGAACGCTCCAGTTTTCATTTATATCTTTCAGCATCTGTGTTACAACTCCAACATAATTTTCGGGTTTGCGGTTCGTACTAGCCCTTGTATCGCCTAAACCGTAAAAGGTGATGTTTGTTGAAGCATTATCCGGCGCGGCTTTGAAACTTGCTTTAAATGGATTCGCTGAATCGCTTGGGAGCTTTACCCGGTAGTCTGTTACCGACCCTGGCGTCAGGAAACCTTTAGGGTGTTTAAATAAAAAACCGCTTACGGGCGTATCACATACACATCCTGCCGCTTTTCCCTCTCTTTCACAGCAGTCCTGTCCCTGTACCTGAATTTCTTTCTCGTATATTATATTGCCTCCGGCATCCTTCAGTGTATTCCCGCTGGCATCTTTCTGACCGAATGAGATAAACGCGGCTTTGTCTTTGGATGTGTGCCAGAGAATCATCATGGACGGCTTCGTTATGTTATCCGACGGATCTGTTTCATATCCTGCGTGGACGAGGTAGGGATACTTTCTGAAGGTAGTGGTATCGGCATATGCCTGTGAGCCCAGCATAAAAGCAAAAACCAGAAGGAAATAAATCAGGATTGCCTTACGCATAATTATACCTTCCTTTCGATATGTTTGCTTCTACTGCGAACAGAAAACGCATTATAATAGTTTATTTTCAATTACTCTTCCTCCTCCACAATATCCGCATTGCCATGCACATAACGGCAAACCCCGTGAAACAGATTATAAAGCTGAACGCAAACCCTGTTTTCAGGGAAAGGGTGGCAAAACCGACAACAGGCATAAAGGACAGGAGCACAAGGGGTCTCAGTATGTGATTGTCAGCAATATAACGGGCAAGCCGGGGCGACACTCTGTAGTACCATTTTACGAATGTATCTCCTGTCTTGCTGGGAAGAAGTATTCTGTCCCTGAATTCTCTGAGAACTTTTACAGACGGGTGGGAATATGAACCAAAGGCTGCTCGATAAAGCAGCCGCTACCCCCTCCGCCCGTTACGGAAGGGGCCGCAGCCGCGCTTCCCACAACGAGGGGGTCAACGATTGTTCCCGGGGCCGTTGTTCCGTTGCAGTCGGAGGTAATTGCCATTGTATAGCTCAATTTCGTACCGGTGAGGGTAATGTTGCTCATGCCGCTGCATTCATTGGCGGGATAAAGCTGTTTCCATGTAGTTCCTACAACTTTGTAGAAGACTGGATTCTGCGGCAGGGATGCGAAGGTAATGGAAAAATTTGCGGAGGCTCCAACGCCGGTGGCGGTAAAACTGACCACGGTATTTACCGTATAGCCGGATGGGGCATTTGCCATGGTATTGGTTACGGTATACCCGGATATGGTTGAATCTGCGGAGGCTACATCTGCGGACGGCGACTGCAGTATTGTGCCCGAATCCCCTGCAGCATTGAACGTGTTGTTGCCTGAAGAAATCTCGTAAAGTGACTGATTGGTGCCTGATGCACGGGATGTCCACGTAATACCGTCGGGAGAGGTAAGTATGGTCCCGGCGTCTCCTACGGCAGCAAAGGCGTTATTTTTGTATGCAGCCCCGTTAAGCCAGCGGGCAGTTCCTGATGCACGGGATGTCCACGTAGTACCGTCGGGAGAGGTAAGTATGGTCCCGGCGTCTCCTACGGCAACAAAGGTACTGTTTCCATAGGTAATTCCGCCAAGCCAGTCAGCAGTCCCTGAAGTTCTCGGTGTCCAGCTTGTCCCGTCTGGAGAGGTGAGGATGGTACCCGAATCTCCTACGGCAACGAAAAGGTTAATGCCAAAGGTAATTCCATAAAGTCTTTCTCCAGTACCCGAATTCTGCCGTGTCCAACTTTTCCCGTCTGGGGAAGTGAGAATGGTGCCAGAATTGCCGACTGCAAAGAACATATTGTTTGCAAAAGTAGCCTGGTAAAGCCATTCTGTCGTACCTGAATCCTGTGAAGTCCAGTTCTTCCCATCGGGAGAGGTAAGTATGGTCCCCGAACTTCCCACGCTGATAAACATATTATTTCCATAGACAGTATCAAAAAGGTTTTCCGTTGTCCCGGAGGTTCCCTTTGTCCAGGCTATTCCGTCGGAGGAGGTAAGGATGGTGCCTGAGTCCCCGACAGCATCGAAGGTTCCATTTCCGTATGAAACTCCATAGAGCGTCTCCGTTGTCACGGGAGGCCATTGTGTCCAGTTGATCCCTTCGGGGGAAGTGAGAATGGCGCCTGAATCCCCCAGGGCAACAAAGGTACCG
This sequence comes from uncultured Syntrophorhabdaceae bacterium, assembly GCA_964393225.1. Classification (GTDB taxonomy): domain Bacteria; phylum Desulfobacterota; class Syntrophorhabdia; order Syntrophorhabdales; family Syntrophorhabdaceae; genus MWEV01. The sequence continues at coordinate 3,350 of CAYMTB010000136.1, read as the reverse complement.
TTAAAAACAACCCTGCCAAGCCATTTAGCAGTTCCAAAAACCCTCTGTGTCCAGGTCTTCCCGTCAGGTGAGGTAAGGATGGTGCCCGATCTCCCTACAGCTGCGAAAAGGTCATTACCGAAGACAATTCCAAAGAGGCTTTCTACGGTTCCCGAATCCTGCTGTGTCCAGGTAATTCCGTCAGGGGAGGTAAGGATGACGTTTGAGCCCCCTGCGATAACAAAAAGGTTTTTCCCGAAGGCTATATCAGAAAACAAGTCTTTTATCCCTGAACTTTGGAATGTCCAGATAATCCCGTCGGGAGAGGTAAGGATGATACCCGAGTCGCCGACAGCGACGAAAATATTATTTGCGAATGTGATCCCATACAAACCTCTGGCTGTTCCGAAGGTTCTCTGTGTCCACGTAATCCCGTCAGGTGAGGTGTAAATGACCCCGGTATAATTATCGTAATCGTCAGGGTTACCACCCACAGCAACAAAGGTATTGTTCCCGAAGGAGACCCCCTTAAGGTCTGCCGTGGTTCCCGAAATCTGTGCTGTCCAGACAAACCCGTCAGGTGAAGTGAGGATAGTGCCCGAATTGCCGGCGGCAATGAAGGTGTTATTGACGTAGGCCACCGAGTTCAGCCACTGTGAAGTACCTGAAGTTCTTGGCGTCCACGTAATACCGTCAGGTGAAGTGAGGATAGTGCCCGAGTCCCCTACGGCTACAAAGGTATTTTTGCCATATGCAATCCCGCTGAGGTCATTATTCGTCGGCAGTGGATTTCTCAACTGCCAGCTGTCAAGGGAATCTGCATGTCCCGTGCCGGCTATCAAGGATAGAAGGCCAATAAAAAGAGCAGTTATTAAATGACAATATCCCGTTGTTTTCATAGTATCTATATAATTAATGTCAGCATAATACTGATTTGTCAAGATGCTGCCTACATCAATGAACCCACCCCTTCTTTCGGCTTTTTGTCTTCATGATTGCCAGTGGTAAAAAAGCATTTTTCCTGAAACCAACCTATTTCGTTTTGTTTAGAATAAAGTGTTGAAAGTAGGACCAATCCTGCCATATATAGTAGTTAAAATAAACAGTAACGCATGTTATTATGTCACAGATTGAAATGGCACATAGGTAATGCCCGCTTAGAGAAGATTATTATATAAAAGCATGGAGAATACATTGAAGGTTATTGCCAATGGCCTTGAAACAGAAATCCCTGAAGGAACAACGGTGACGCGATTGCTTGATATTCTGGAAGAATTGTCGAGGCCTGATATGATTGTCGAAATCAACAGGCGGTTCATCCATGCAAAACTCTATGAATCAACGATTCTGAGTGCAGGAGACAGCGTAGAGATTATCAACCTTGATATAGGGGGGTGATTAAACAGCTCGAACAGCTTGATCGGTTTAAACGGTTTACCTGCACCTGCCGCTGTAATCACCTGTCAGATCGCTGATCGCAGGATTCTCACCGCAGAGAGGGCATGAGGGATTTTTGTCAACTATGAATGTTCTGAAATCCGCCTCAAGGCAGTCGTAAACAAAAAACCTTCCCATGAGGGGATTGCCTTTTTTCAAAATGAGTTTCAGCGCTTCAGCGGCCTGAACCAGGCCGATCTGCCCGGGGACAACCCCCAGGACCCCTACCTCGCTTCAGGTGGGGGAGGTGCCTGCCTGAGGTATTTCGGGGATCATACAGCGCAGACAGGGGCCGCCGCCTTTCGGATAAAAAACACTTGCCTGCCCGTCGAATCTGACAGCTCCCCCGAAGATGTAAGGTTTGCCCGACAGGAAGGCAGAGTCATTGAGGAGAAATTTTGTTTCGAAGTTGTCGGATCCATCAATGACAATATCGAAGTTATTCACAATCTCGAGGGCGTTATCCGGTGTGAACCGTTCCTGATAAGTGATAATGTTGATTTCCGGGTTGATCCGTTCAATGGCATCTTTTGCTGAATCTGTCTTCGGTCTGCCAATATCGGCAGTAGCATGAAGGACCTGCCGGTGGATATTGCTCAAATCCACCCTGTCAAAATCGACAATGCCGATCGTTCCTACACCGGCCGAGGCGAGATAGAGACCTGCAGGGCATCCGAGCCCGCCCGCCCCCACAAGCAAAACCTTTGCCCGCAATAATCGCAGCTGGCCTTCTTCGCCAATCTCGTGGAGCAGGATTTGCCTGCTGTAGCGCTTAATCTGATCCCTGGTCATTGCCCCTTCGGTCTTGAACTCATAGCCGGCTTCAACCCAGGCATTAAATCCGCCGGCCATCGAAGTGACATTGACGTACCCCATGTCCTGAAGTATTTTCGCGGCAGACAGGGAACGTCTCCCGGAAGCGCAATAGAGCACTAAAGGGATGTTTTTTTCAGGGAGCATCTCCGTATGTTTTATTTTTATAAGACTGTTCGGTACGAATGCCGCACCGTCGATATAGCCTGTTGCAAGTTCTTCTTTTTCCCTTATATCGATGAGGCGGATGTCCCGGTTTTTATCCTGAATTACCCGGTAAGCATCCTGTACAGAAACTTCTCGAACATCATTCATATATCCTCCCGGACAAGAAGCGTAAAAACCTCTTTAAATTTATTAAATTTGATGGCAAAATACAAGATGACTTATGAATTTTTCGGAACAATGCATGCAAAGGCAGCGGAGTAGAAAACCATATGTATCTCTCGCAGAGGTGCAGAGCACGCAGAGAGATACAGGATATGCTGTCGGCAGAAGTAAGAGAAAACATTATTCTGCCGACACTTCATGCCCTTGCAGGGCAGAAGTAAATTTTACCCGCAATGGTGTGCGGGTAAAAATATCCCTCTCTGTGAACTCTGCACCTCTGCGAGAGGAAGGATTAATATTTTCAAGATTTGCTTTTGACAAAACGATAAATAATTTAAGGAGGTATTTCGATGATTAAAAGGATTGCATCATTTTTTATTGCCCTGATTGTTATTCTGATTTTGCTTGCAGTGGATAGAGGATACGGATTTAACGATGCTGATGTCCAAAAACTGAAAGCAACAAATCAATGCAGGGGCTGTGATTTAGCCGGTGTCCGGCTGACCGGTATGAGCCTGTCCAAGGCAGACCTCTCCGGTGCAGACCTCTCCGGCGCAAGCATATCCAACGCAGACCATTCAAATGCAAACCTGTCAAATGCAAACCTGTCCGGCACAAACATGACAAGTGCAAAGCTGATAGGTGCAAACCTGTCCAGGGCAAACCTGCATCTTGCAATTTTGACCGGTGCAATCCTGCAGAATGCTGACCTTACCGGCGCAAACATGACCGGTATGGTCCTGTGGGATGCCAACCTTACCGGCGCAAACTTAACCGGCGCAAACTTAACC
>CAYMTB010000135.1:0-9976 GCA_964393225.1 uncultured Syntrophorhabdaceae bacterium | reverse complement strand
GCTTTGTCAATCCGATAACACCTATGACCTTTTCTGTGGCGGAAAGATTTACTATCGCTGCCGGCAATGTCGATTAGTGTTCCTTGATCCGCAGTTCTACCTCGATCCTATTGAAGAAAAGGCTCGTTACGATCGTTACGAGAACGATGTAGAGGACCCGGATTATCGTTCTTTTTTGTCGCGCTCTTTTAATGAGGTGGTCCGGCAAATAAGACCGCCGGCAAGAGGTCTGGATTTCGGTTGTGGAAATGGCCCGGCGCTGGCGGCCATGGCTCGCAAAGCGGGTTATACAATGAAAGTCTACGATAAGTTTTATGCTGATGATCGTGATGTCCTCGACCTGACATATGATTTTATAACCTGTACCGAGGTGGCAGAACATCTGGCGGACCCGGCAAAAGAATTAGGCCGCCTGTGGCGTCAGCTTGAGCCGGGAGGCCTGCTGGTCATACAGACCAAGCGCGTACTGGACGACGAACGGTTCAAGGCCTGGTTTTATCGCGACTACCCGACCCACATTACCTTCTTTGCGCAAGCATCTTTTGAATGGCTTGCAGAACAATGGCGGGCAACTGTGCATTTTCCTCATGATGATGTGGCTTTGTTTGTCAAAAAGGCAGACCTCACCTGATAAGAAGCAGGCTTTACCCGTAACCTCACCACCTGCAATAAAATAGAGGTACCGAATTTAATTGAAAAATATCAAGAATATTGCTATATTATAAAAACAATGCAGAAACATCACCACATTCCAATCAGACAATCTGGTCTGATACATGTATTCAAAGCGCTTTTTTCTCTGACGCCGCCTTGAAAAAATAGTCCAGCAGTCAAATAGCTAAGGTTGGAACATCCGGACACTGATTTTCTGCTCGAATAGTGCAGTTTATCTTTTTGTGAGTCGATTGCATTGTTAATATAATGAGAGGAACAAAATGGAAAACGCGGTTGCTATATCACCAAAGAACGGGTCCCATCAGGCCCAGATAGAACGTCGTCGAACCTTCGGTATCATAAGCCATCCTGATGCGGGTAAAACCACCCTGACGGAAAAACTATTGCTTTTTGGCGGGGCCATTCAGATGGCAGGTTCCGTCAAGGCACGGAAGACAGGCCTTCACACCACCAGCGACTGGATGTCCATCGAGCAGGAGCGCGGCATTTCGGTCACAAGTTCAGTGATGAAATTTAATTATCAGGGTTATGATATCAACCTGCTTGACACGCCGGGCCACCAGGATTTCTCTGAAGACACCTACCGGGTGTTGACCGCCGTTGACAGCGCGGTCATGGTCATCGACAGCGTCAAGGGGGTCGAGCCCCAAACCCGTAAGCTGATGGAGGTCTGCCGGATGCGCAATACCCCGATCCTGACCTTCGTTAATAAACTCGATCGTGAGGGCATGCCGCCTCTGGATATCCTTGCTGATATAGAGGAAGCCCTGCAGATCGAGTGTGCACCGATGTCCTGGCCCATAGGCATGGGGAAGAGCTTCAAGGGTACCTACAATCTTTACCGAAGAGAACTGGCCCTCTTTACCCCAGGCGAAGATTGTCTTACCGACAGCATGGTGACCATTCACGACATCGAAGATCCTTTGCTTGATGAGAAATTGGGCAGCCAGGCAGAGGTACTGCGTGAGAATGTGGCCCTGCTCGAGGGAGCTGCAAACCCCTTCAACCTGCAGGACTACCTCAAGGGAAGTCAAACACCGGTTTTTTTCGGCAGCGCGATCAATAATTTCGGCGTGCGGGAACTGCTCGATGTCTTTGTGGAAATTGCTCCTGCCCCGATGCCCCGACCGACCACCACACGAATGGTGTCACCCGGCGAGCATGCCTTTTCTGGTTTTGTATTTAAAATACAGGCTAATATGGATCCGGCTCACCGTGACCGTCTCGCATTTATGCGCATATGTTCAGGCTGTTTTTCGCGGGGCATGCGGGTTCGTCATCATCGCACAGGCAAGGATATGCTGATTTCCAATCCCCTCATCTTCATGGCCCAGGAGAGGGAGTCTGTTGACAAGGCGTGGCCGGGAGATATCATAGGCATTCACAACCATGGCACGATCAAGATCGGCGACACGTTTTCTGAGAAGGAGCCGCTCAAATACATCGGTATTCCAAATTTCGCCCCGGAACATTTCCGGAGGGTACATTTGAAATCAGCCCTGAAGGCAAAGCAGCTCAAAAAAGGCCTGCTCCAATTGGCCGAAGAGGGGGCAGTGCAATTGTTCCGTCCGGTGATGGACAACACATTTGTCCTTGGGGCGGTGGGTGTTCTTCAGTTCGATGTTGCAATCGCGAGGCTTAAGGCCGAGTATGGCGTCGACGCAGCTTATGAAACAGTCAGTTACATTACCGCCCGTTGGGTAAACAGCGATAATAAGAAACGGCTGGCCACCTTTGAAAAGATGAATCGGACAAATCTGGCGCTTGATATAGATGGTAATCTGACATACCTTGCGGCCAGTGAATGGCGGCTCGAGCTTGCGGTTAAAGAGTGGCCGGAGATCGCTTTTATGAAAACCCGTGAACATGACTAAGTTCCTGTAGATCGCGCGCTGCAATGCAGGAACATTTGGGCGCTCATAAATATGCAAGTAAGGACATCATTTTCTTAGTTCTCCAGTAATTTTAGTTAATTTATAAGTGAAGCTCCCATCCTACAAGGCTGGGAGCTTCACTGGATAACAGGTTTTTTATTACCAAATAAAAAGCGGGACAGGAGCGGGACAAAATTACCTTACACAAAAAAAGAGGTTAAGCCTTTAAAGCCTAACCTCTTAATTTTATTGGTGGAGCTGAAGGGGATTGAACCCTCGACACCTTGACTGCCAGTCAAGTACTCTCCCATCTGAGCTACAGCCCCACTGATATGTTTTATAACAGTAAGTGTCGAAATTGTCAAACAGTTTTAAGCTATATACACAGTGTTTTCAAAGGGGCGTATGAAGGTTGTTCATTATCTGGTGCTTTTGAGCAGGCGTTTTTTTATCTTGCCCGAGGCGGTTTTTGGGAGTTTTGCAACATATTCTATATTTTTCGGGATTTTATATTTTCCAAGTTTGTCCTGCAAAAAATCTGCAATTTCTTTATGTTGAAGCTGTTGATTCTCCTTAACTACAATGAATGCCTTCCCTACTTCGCCCCATTTTTCGTCAGGTATGCTCACAACAGCAACGTCGAGAATCTTCGGGTGAGCAAGCAAAGCCTTTTCTATTTCTGCGGGGTAGACATTCTCACCGCCGCTGATAAACATATCCTTTTTCCTGTCCACAATATATACAAACCCCTCTTCATCCGTCTTCGCAAGATCACCTGTGTGGAGCCAGCCGTCCTTAATAACTTCTTTTGTCAGGTCAGGCCTTTTCCAATAACCATTCATTACTATCGGGCCCCTTACAATAATCTCACCTATCTCACCCGGTTTTACCGGTGTTCCGTGCTCATCAACTATCCTGATATCGCCGTGCAGTACCGGTGAACCCACAGACCCCATCTTTTCTTCAGCTTTTTCTGTGGGCAGCCAGAAGAGGGTAGATGCCTCGGTAAGCCCGTAGATCTGTGAGATTAAAAGTCCTCTTTCTTTAAGGGCTTTTAACAGGGGCACAGATACCCTTTCGCCCCCCGTAAAGGAGCATTTTATTGTCCGTAAATCGTATTGGCTGATGTCGCATTCATGCAAAATAAAATTATATACAGTGGCAGGCAATTCAAGAATCGTCACCTTATGCCGCTGAATTGTTTCCAGGATCTCCACCGGTCTGAAACGCTTTTTGATAATAATCGTGCCGCCTTTATACATAACGGGCGCCATCTCAACAATGAGTCCGCCGGAGTGAAACAGCGGCCTTGCTATGATAGCTATATCTTTCCTTGAAAGATCAAAATAAAAACTGGCATTCAAAACATTGAAAAATGTTTTTCTGTGGGAAAGCACAGCGCCTTTCGGCAGACCCGTTGTGCCAGAGGTATACATGAGTATGTGTGGGTCATCTTCTCCGGAAGACCACCCCGGCACCGGTTCTGTTTCAGGATATGACTTGATTGAAGATTCGTAGTCCATGACCCACGGGATATGCTTTTTCTTTCCGGCATTTTCCCCTATGGAACACGTCACACAGGTGGTGATTGGTATTTTTTTTCTCAGCCGCTCTGCATTTTCCAGAAACTCATCTTCAAAAATAATGAAATTGGTGCCGCTGTCCTGGATAATAAATTCGAGCTCCGGGATGGCAAGCCTCCAGTTCAGGGGTACAAGAATGCCGCCGATCCTTGATAAGGCAAAGAATATTTCAATATACTCCTTGCAGTTGTGGAGGAGTACCCCAACCCTGTCACCTTTTTTAATCCCTTTATCCAGAAAGAAATGCGACAGCCTGTTTATACGAACGTTAAGCTGGCCATAGGTATACGGAATGCCCTCAGAAATAACAGCAACCTTGTCCGGTTGTATTCTGGCCCATCTTGAAATCCATTCCCCGACATTTATCTTATTATTACGAGTTGTTGACATGGCAGACCTTTATATTGTTGACATGGCAGACCTTTATATAATTTGTATACAATATTTTGAGAGAAAATGGAAGTTCAATTAAACATGGTAAAATTTTGCAGTATTTACTGCTTCAGATTCTTAACTGTATTATTTCTCTGATGTCATTAAGTATATAAGTTGCTCCGGCCTCCTCGAAGGCTTCCCGTGTTGTCCTGCCGGTGAGGACCCCGGCGGTGTATGTGCCTGCTGACCTGCCGGCCGTGACGTCGGTAGGATGGTCTCCGACAATCAATGTTTTATCCGGATCGATATTGAGGATTCTGAGGACTTCAAGCACATGGTCAGGATGGGGCTTGACATGCTCGATGCCTTCACGGGTGACAATGCTATCAGTGTAATCGAATATATCAGGGAATACGGTCTTTAATGCGTCGATACAGCTTCTCGTAATAATCCCGGTTTTGATTGACTTATTATGCAATGACCTCATAACATTCCGTGTATAAGGGAAAACATCTTTGCCGCGGGCAGCCTCCACCTCAAGCACCCTTAACCGCTCAAATGCCCTGTTTTTGAATTCCGACGGCCCATTCTGGCCATCCAGTCTTTGGGCTATCCCGTAAATCATCTCAATGATATATTGACCCTGCATGTCATCCAATATTTTTTCATTAACATATTCTCTTGCAATTTTTACAATTTCCGCCCGCAGAGAATCGAAATTCAGGGTCAATGGAGTGAGGGTGCCATCAAAATCAAAAACAACCGCTTTTATGTTTTGCATATGGATTTTATTTGAGGTCGAGGGGGCAAGGATTCAAGGGGTCAAGTGAAATTCATTCGAACCCCTGACCCCTCGACCAACTATGAGCTTTTCCCGACTTCCTATCTTCTCAGTTTCGGCCTTATACTATCTTCCCAACTTCTGTTCTTAAGGCAGGTCAATCCTTCTCGCTGAAACGATATTGGGGAGAGACTGAATTTCCCTGATTACGTTATCTTCAACCTCTTTGTCCAGGTCGAGCAGAGAAATGGCCATTCCGCCGATGCCCTCCCTGCCGAAGTGCATTCCGCCAATGTTTATGCCCCTTATGAAAAAAACATTCCCGATACTTGCTATGACGCCAGGTTTGTCATTATTATAGACGAGGAGCATATGGCCTTTGAGGTCTGCCTCTAAATAGATGTTGTTTATTTTTATCAAACGCGGTTCTTTTTTGCCGAAGAGGGTCCCGTAAACAGTATTTTCTCCTTTATCACCCTTTACGGTAATAACGAGGAGCGATATAAAATCTTCCTGCTCCTTACCCTTTGTTTCCCTTATCTTGATACCCCGATTCTTTGCAACTGAAGGTGCATTTACATAATTCACTCCTTCAAGCTGCTGGCTGAGGATGCTTTTCATTATGCCCTGTGTCAGGATTTTTGTATCTGCTCCGGATATATCACCCATATACTGGATCTGTATTTCCTGTATCGGGAAATCGGTTATTGCCGATACAAGGGTTCCAAGGTTTTCAGATAGTTTCAGATAGGGAGAAATCTGTTTTGCAACTTCAAGAGACACAGATGGTGCATTGACGCTGTTTTTGATAACCCCGTTCTTGAAGAAATCAACTATCTGGTTTGCTATATCAATGGCGACCTTGTCCTGGGCCTCTTTTGTGGATGCGCCAAGATGGGGTGTGCATACGGTTTTTTCAGAAAGTACAAGAGGATTGTCTGCAGGAGGCGGTTCCGGATCAAAGACATCGAGGGCTGCGCATGCCACATGACCGCCTTCGAGGGCTTCAAGAAGGTCTTTTTCGTTAACGATGGGCCCCCTGGCAACATTGATTATGATTACCCCTTTTTTCATCTTTGCAATGGCATCTTTGTTGATTAAGTTCCTCGTGTCTTTTACGAGCGGAACATGAATGGCAATAAAATCACTTTCCTTCAGGAGTGTATCAAAATCGACAAGCTCTATTCCTCTGCTCTCAGCGAATTCTTTGGAAACGTAAAGGTCATAGGCAATGACCCTCATGCCGAGGGCTAAAGCCTTTTCAGCTACCAGAGCGCCAATATTTCCGATACCGATAACGCCGAGGGTTTTTTCGTAGAGTTCGATTCCCATGAGCGCTTTCTTTTCCCACTTGCCCTGTTTCATAGTCCTGTCTGCAAAAGCAATTTTTCTTGCTGCTGCAAACATTAGGGCAATGGAATGTTCTGCCGCTGCAAGTGCATTCCCCTGAGGGGTGTTCATCACAACAATACCTTTTTCAGTAGCTGCTGCAACGTCCACATTGTCCACACCGATACCGGCCCTTCCTATAACTTTGAGTTTATTACCCTTTTCAATGATCTCCTTTGTTGCTTTTGTGGCGCTTCTCACAATCAACGCGTCGTAGTCTCCTATGATTGCCTGAAGTTCATCGCCTTTCAGGCCTGTCCTGGTGTCTGCCGAAAGGTTGTTGGACTTCAGTATCTCAATGGCTTTATCGGATAATGCATCTGCAATGAGTACTTTCATCATGCGCTCTCCTTTTATAGGTCCTTTAATACATTAATAGCCGCAGATATACCTGCACCCATCTGGAATTTGTAGCCAAGATCTCTTAATGTAAATTCCAGTGCGGAAACGGCTGTGATGACATCGTACTTGTCCGCATATCCGAGGGTGGCGATCCTGAAGACCTTGCCTTTCAGCTGATCCTGCCCGCCTGCACCGGTAACGCCGTATTTTTTCCACAAGGTCTTATAAATGGCCTGCCCGTCAATACCTTCCGGTGCATAAATAGCCGTTACAGCAGAACTTGGAGATTTTGCAAAGGTTTTAAGGCCTAATGCAGCAGCACCCTCACGGGTAGCCTGCGCGAGGATATCTATCCTCCTGTATACATTTTCGAGGCCTTCTGATTTTATCATCCGTAGAGATTCCCTGAGGCCTATGATGAGAGAGATGGCCGGGGTGAAATTTGTCTGGTTTTTCTGCAGGTTGGTCAACTCTTTTGTCCAGTTGAAATAGAACTTGGGTATCTTCGATGTTTTGTTGAATTCCCATGCCTTGTCACTTACTCCTGCAAAAGCGAGGCCGGGGGGGAGCATGAGGGCCTTCTGAGAGCCGCTCACCAGGATATCGATACCCCAGGCATCCATAGGTAATTCAAAAACCCCTACGCCTGTAATTCCATCAACCACCATTAGTGTGCCGGGATAGTTTTTTACAATTGCTGCAACTTCTTTTACCGGGAATTTGGCGCCGGTTGAAGTCTCTGTGGCCTGCATATAAACTGCCTTTGCATCGGGATTATTCTTAAGGGCCTTTTCAATCTCAGCCGGGTCAAGTATATCTCCCCATGGAATATCAATATTTATAGATTCAACGCCATATGCCTTACAGATATTTGCCCATCTCTCACCGAACTTTCCGCTTCTTACACATATAGCCTTGTCTCCGGGAGAGAGCATATTGGTAACAGCACCCTCCATGGCGCCTGTGCCGGAAGATGCAAACATCAAGACCTCATTCTTTGTTCCGAACAGGTATTTGAGGTTGTCCCGTACCTCCTGTATAACTTCTTCGAAGAGGGGGTTCCTGTGATGGATGATCGGTTCAGCCATTTTTAAAAGTACTTCTGGTGGTATAGCGGTGGGACCGGGTGCGAGTAAATACCTTTTTTGCATCTTTGACCTCCTTGGGTTTAATAAGCGGTTAGTTTAACTGTCAGCATTCAGTAAAAAGCATATTAACGATTTTATCCATAATGACCGACTACATAGCTTTGTCTTGTAAACGCTGGCTGCTTACTGCTAACGGCTTAAAATAAGTGTAATTTTTTACCAAAATCACGTCAAAAAGACAAGAAAAATGATATATATTCAATCATGGAAAAGTTTTCAATCGTGTGTTATATTTAATTCATGAAAAGAATATACTTTGACCATTCAGCAACAACACCTGTTGACAACAGGGTGCTCGATGCCATGCTCCCGTATTTTTCCGGGCAATTCGGGAATCCCTCGTCAGTCCTCATTGAAGAAGGCGGAATACCACATAAAGCAGTTGATGAAGCCCGTGAAAAGATAGCATGCCTTGTGGGGGCAGAAAAGGACGAGATTATCTTTACCGCATCCGCTACAGAATCTAACAACCTGGCCATAAAGGGGTTGGCACTGGCAAACAGAGACAGGGGAAAGAGAATCCTCTTTTCAGATATTGAGCATTTTTCGATTATGAACCAGGCAGATTTCATGAGAATGCTCGGATTTGAGATTGATTTTGTAAGGGTTGACAATTACGGTGTCATAGACATGGAGGACCTCAAGAAAAAGGTTACCGATGGGACGGTCCTTGTTTCGGTGATGCATGCGAACCTTGAGATAGGAACCATTGAATCCGTAAAAGAGATTTCTTCATTTTTAAAGGACCGCGGCGTTATATTTCATTCCGATGGCGCCGGTACATGCGGGAGGATTCCGGTCAGCGTAAAAGACCTTGGCATTGACACAATGACCATATCTCCCCATCAATTTTATGGACCCAAGGGGATTGCAGCACTTTATCTGAGGAAGGGCGCGAGGCTTACCTCGATTATGCAAGGCGGTTTTCAGGAAATGGGCTACCGTGCGGGTACTGAAAATATTCCCGGCATTGTGGGATTTGGCGAAGCTGCCCGTCTTGCAATGGAAGAGATGGACGAGAGGGTACAGAAATTGACGATGCTCGGAAGAAGGCTTTGGGACGGGCTTGCGTCTTCAATAGATTATCTCCATTTTACCGGACACCCCACACAAAGATTGCCGGGACATGTAAGCTTCTGGATTGAGTTTGTAGAGGGAGAATCTTTGCTGTTATGGCTTAACTTGAATAGTATTGCTTCGGCGAGCGGGAGCGCGTGTGCATCAAACATGATGGCGGTTGACGAAACAGGACTGAAGGCATCGCATGTGCTCACGGCAGTGGGGGTTCCACCGGAAATATGCCATGGCTCCATCACGTTCAGCCTGGGGAAGGACAATACCATGGATGAAGTAGAACACCTTCTTTCTGTAATCCCAGGGATTGTGAAGAGGCTGAGAGACATGTCGCCTTTGTACGCCTCGTTTAAGCAGCAGCAGAAGGAACATGATAAATAAATCAATAATCCTAAAGACTTAAGGAGGTAATATAATGGCAGGACCGTACAGTGATAAAGTAATGGATCATTTTATGAACCCGAGAAATATGGGAGAGATAGAAGATGCCGACGGTGTTGGTGAAGTTGGCAACCCGGCCTGTGGTGATGTGATGAAATTGTTCCTGAAAATTGAAAACGATAGGATAGTGGATGTGAAGTTTAAAACCTTCGGGTGCGGAGCAGCCATTGCCTCGAGCAGCATGACAACAGAACTTATAAAAGGTAAAACCATTGATGAGGCCCTGAAGCTGTCCAATCAGGCTGTCGCTGAGGCCCTGGGCGGGCTGCCCCCGGCAAAAGAGCATTGCTCAGT
>CAYMTB010000134.1:0-10050 GCA_964393225.1 uncultured Syntrophorhabdaceae bacterium | reverse complement strand
ATAAAATAGTGACCCATCTCATGGGCAAGAAGTATGGAGATAATTGAAAGGCTATAAGATGAACCGCCCACGAAATACGTCGAGGCAATTGTGAATAAGAAAAGAAGGGCGTGGATCATTTATGCCTCTAAGAGGCCATATTCTAAAAGAATACGGTCAAATTTTGATCCTCTTTTTATTTTTGTATCGAAATCAGTGAGCACATCAAAAAAGGCAACGAGGTCTTTTCTTTTTAATTTTTGACTTGTCTTTGACAGATTATACGCATAAAAAGGTTTTTGATAGGGGAAATGCTGCCTTCTATCGGAAGGCTTCAAATCCAGGCCTTCTTTCCACTTATTAAAGGTTTTTAAAAAGTGACTGTATTCTGAGCCTGCCTTAAAGACCTCTTCCATATCTTTTGCCTGCAGCATCAACCGTGTTTGCTTTACTAAATAGCCCTGTATAGCAAGGATGTGAAGGCCATTCAGCAAAAGATTTTCAAATATATTAAGTGCCTCTTTTTTTTTCATTAGTGCAAGTGCATCAAACAGGGAGAACAAACTTTCCTCATGTGTCTCGGTGACAACAGACAAGACGTCCTTTGATTTTATTTCTTGTTTATCACCTATGAAATTTATGATTTTCATCAATTCCATCTCAAGGATAGATTCATCTTTAATCTTTTCTTTTAAAGCCTGAAAACCTTTGTCAGTCATTATCTTGCCGTGTTTTTTCAGTATACTGAGAACGCGTTCTTTGATGCGCTTACCCCTCTCTTTCTCCAGGACAACAATGTTACCCTCAATCGGCTTATGAAAATCGTTTGAAGCGGATGTATAATAAAGTATGATCTGTATTTTTTCCTTCAGCGACAGAAGTTGGGTTTTAAGTGTATTTATAAGGTCATCAGGGGGGTCTAAAAGGACCAGAATAAAATTATTCTCAATAAAAAGTGCAGAAGCCTTCTCGATTACCGAATTTTTAATATCCTTGCCAGTGGCTATAAAGACCTCGGGGTTATCTACCGATTTTCTTGAAAGGATATGCACATCTTCTAAAACATTTTCCCGGGTGCCCAAAGCTATTATAATATCGATCATTTGCCGTTAGATTACTATACTGTACAATGTTTTGCAATATTAAGAGGAGATGCATGCATTGTAAATGGAATTTATTTTTGATTGACATAACTTATCATATCTAATAAGATTTCCCCCATGAAAGAATTTTTTAAAGATATGTTTTTAGACCTCTACGAGAACTTCACGGAAGTTTTCCTCAATGTGATAGTCATGGTTATCGTTATGATAGGCGGTTTTATCATAAGCTGGTTCATAAAGAAACTTATTGCAAGACTCCTCATGCTCTTTCGGTTTGACAAATGGGCAAAGGATGTCGGTATTGTAAATTTTCTCGAGAAGGGTGGTGTTAAGACTCTTCCTTCGTTGATCCTGAGCAAAATAGTTTACTGGATATTCATAGTGGCTTTTTTCTCTTTTGGCCTGAACTTCATCGGCATATCGCAGTTTTCGGAATATGCCTCAAGGATTGCCAGCGCACTGCCCCATATAGTTGTTTCCCTTGTAATCATTGTGATGGGAATCATATTCAGTAATTTTATCAGCCGAGTTATTAACATGACGTGTGAAAATGCAAATATAAAATATGGTGATTTCATTGCAAGGGGCGTGCGTATTTTCCTCACCATAATTACATTCGGAATTGTTTTTGAATATATCGGTGTTGGCAATACCATAATCACTATCAGTTTTTTAATCATATTCGGTGGAATTATCATGGCGCTCTCTCTCGCGTTGGGAATAGGGTTAAGCAATGTGGTTGGAGATTTAATCAGAGAACGGGTAAAAGCAAGCGCCGAAAAGAAAAAAGAAGAACATCAGCTGCATAGCAGGTAGCGTCTGAACCAGTTTATCGCAAGTTCAATTGCCTTTTCTCTGTGTGATGCAACAGAAAATACATGATCTCCACCTTTAATTATGGAAAGTTTTTTTGGTTTTTTGATGTTTTTATATATTGCCTTTCCTTCATGAAAGGGGACCGTTTCGTCTGCTTCTCCGTGTACTACTAAGGCACATGATAATTTCCCGGCCTCAGACAATAGGTCGTATTTTGAGAAATCGTTAAAAATTGTTTCATTGAATTCTATATCCGATATCCTGCCGCCATCCTTTTTTTCTAATATGTATGGTGTGGCCCATAAGGATATGCACTTTATTCTTTTGTCTTTTGCGGATGTTACTATGCATGCAGAACCGCCAAAGCTGCTCCCCAATATACCAATTTTTTCAGGGTCTACAAGGCGATGTTTTAAAACATACTCAACAATCGAATCTAAATTTCCAACCCTTATCGTCAAGGTGGTATCTTCTATGTTGCCTTCGCTTTCGCCACACCCGTGATAATCGAACCTACAGACAGCTATTCCCTCCTGGATTAAATTTTCCGAAAGCGCAAGATATTTCGAGCTTTCCTTTGAGCTTATCAAGCCATGGGAAAGAATAATACAGGGATATTTTTTATGACCCTTCGGTGTTGCGAGTACCCCTTTAATACTGTGCTCTAAAGATTTAATCTCAAACGGCTCGATCATGGTTATTTCCCTTCAGATTGGCAAGGCAATTTTCAAGACTGATCAGGTTTAACACATCCTCTCTATTGTATTCAAGAAGAAGATTAAGCGCTTCATCCCTGCCATATTTTATATAACTCTCCCAAAGTTTAACGGCGTCATATCCGTTCATACCTTCTGTTTTTCTTGATATGCCGAACATTTTTTCAAGCGCTTTCAAACCTCCCTTAATACCCAGTTTCTTTTTTTCTTTAAACAGGTCGATAGAGTTGGCTGTTGCCATTATATCAAGGTTTAAGTACTTTTTTATGAGGGGGAGATCGAAGCCGTCGCCATTGAAGGTTACCACGGTTTTTGTGTTACATATTATGGTCTCAACGTTATCAGTGGTTATATCGTTGCCATAGAACTGCACGAATCCTTTCTGTTCGATGTATATGCCTATGACGCATATATTTCCCTGCCTGTCTGTTTCGATATCAAGATATGCCTTCACAGATTACGTCCTCAACGTAACAATACCAATAATACCCATCGAGAAGAAGAGAAGGTTTGAAAACCAGGCGGCAAACAATGGGGGGAAGATTTCAGAATATCCAAAGGACAGAGAAACCGAATGGAAAAACCAGTAAAATATTCCGAGAGAAATACCGGAAAAAATACCTTTTGAGATATGTTTTGTTTTGGAATACCTCAGTCCAACGGAAAAAGCAGCGAATACCATAATGAGGTTTACAAAAGGAGAAGAAATTTTGTTGTACAGATCGACAAGATATCTTCTGATACTATGCCCATCCTGTTTTAATTTTTTTATATGCCTTTCAAGCTCTTTATATCCCATTTCTTCAGGGTTTTTTTCTATCACCTTAAATATCGAAGGGTGTTCGTTTATTACATCCTTCACCTGAGCGTATGTCTTCTTTGTCTTTATACCATCATCGCCAAATGTTCTTTCAACAACATCGGTGAAGAGCCAGGAACCGTCTTTCCAGACGCCTTCTTTTGCATCAGTCCTTTTTTCAATAGAAAAATCCTTTGACAATTCCAACAGGGTGAGACCCTTTATCCTGTCTTTTTTAATGTCATAAAAATCGATATTGCAGATTTTATTGTCTCTCTTAAACCATATCCTGTCGTTTTTAAAAAAAACATAGGGTTCTTCCTTTTTAATTTTTACCCGATAGACATATTCAGCCGTGCTGAGGGTTACCGGTACAAGCAGTTCCGCAAGAACAAATGAAAAAGCTATGAGTATCATGGACAGAACCACCAGCGGTTTCATTAATGATGCTGTACTTATTCCTGAGGTTCTCAGGGTGATCATCTCGTTGTTCCTTACCATCAATATAAGAAAAATTAACATTGAAATGAGGAAGGACAAGGGTAAAATCAGGTTCAGATAATAAGGTATTCTTAAAAAAAGATAATATACACCTAATACAAAGTTTTTCGATGAAGAGGTAAAAATGTCCATATGTTCAAAAAACTCGATTGTCATGAACATTATCAGTCCTGCGAGTTCTGTAACGGCAAGGATCTTTAATACGTTAGAAATAAGGTATTTATTTAACCTTTTCAAAATAGTAGCTCCACATGTATCGAATTCGCTGTGATAATGCAACGTGATCCTCACTGTTCAAATTCCTTAACAGGAAGAGACCTGTTCCGGCTATGACAATATTTGGCACAAGCGATGTTATCAATGCGGGCGAGTGTATCGACCTTCCCGCATTTTCGGTAAATGCCATCAGCATGTAATAGATGATAAACAGGAGAAGACTGTAAAGAACGCCTGAAAAACTGCCTTCTACCTTTCTCCTGATGCCGAGAGGTATGGTGAGAAAAACAAAGGCAAGCGTTGAAAGAGGTATAGAGATTTTTTTATAAATTTCAAGAAGGTATTCGTATTTATCGTTTGCGTTTGCTGTTGCCATAGCCTTTTTGAGCTCTTTCACATTCATTTCATAGGGTCTTTTCCTTAAGGATGTGCTGCCCGGGAGCATATTTGTGAGATTCATAGTGAATGCATAATTTTTAAAGTACAAGCTTCTGTATACGTCATCTGACTTTTCCCATCTGTGCAAATTACCGTTTTCCAGCAAAAAAAACAGGTCCAGCGAAACGGGGTCAAGATTTATCAAGCCTTTCTTTGCTGATATGGTTTGCTTTAAATTTTTGTCTCTGTCATCTGATACGATTATCCCGGTGAGTGATTTATTTTTTGTGTCTACCTTGTCGATGTAGATAACGATACCAGGTATGGTGTCGTTGAATATTCCCTCTTTGTCTTCGAAGGTGATACCCTTTTTTATGATATTTATGAGGGTATTTCGGAATTCTTCGCTGCTTGCCGGGAGTAATGCTATTGAATTTATAAGTCCTATGATGGTTATTGCTATGGCAAATGCTGCCAAAGGATGAAAAAGACATTTAATATCAACTCCGCTGGCTTTCAGGGCAAGGATTTCATTTTCTGTGGAGAATCTACCCAGTACAACGATGGTAGACAATAAAAAGGCCATCGGCAAGGTAAACATGAGATAAGGCGGCGAAGAATAAACAATTAATAATATTATGTCTTTTAAATCGACACCTTTATTGATCACAAGATCTACCATTTTTCCGATGCGGCCCAGCACAAGTATGAAGGTGAGGATGCCCAGCGAGAGGAGAAACATTGAAGATAACTCTTTCAACAGGTATATATAGAACCTTATCGATATGTTCCGAAAAGACAACATCGCATTACATTAACATTCATGCGTCGATTATGTCAATCCAGGGATTTCCCCGTGCTTGTGGCTTGACATAGCGAAATATAAAGCTATAATTGATGTGCACGGATTCAAATAAAAATATAAAGGGGAAATTATATATGCCATATGATGCAACGATAATGGCTGACTGGCAGATTTCTGAGGCCGCTGAGGAAAAGATGAAGTCTATATGGCAGCTTCAGGAACAGATTGGTCTGCAGAAAGACGAGATAATTCCATCCGGCAGGGTCGGCAGGATAGATTTTGCGAAGGCACTGGAGAGATTTGGCGACAAAGCAGACGGAAACTATATCGATGTAACTGCAATTACACCAACACCCCTTGGTGAAGGCAAAACAACAACAACAATGGGGCTTATTGAAGGACTGGGGAAAAGAGGAAAACTGGTAGGCGGTGCAATACGCCAACCTTCAACAGGGCCCACAATGAATGTTAAAGGAAGTGCTGCCGGAGGTGGCAACGCGCAGGTTATCCCATTGACTGAGTTTTCGCTCGGGCTTACGGGAGATATGTCTGCAGTTACTTATGCCCATAATCTTGCCATGGTCGCCCTTACTTCAAGGATGCAGCATGAAAGAAATTACAGCGATGAGGAGCTCGAAAAGAGAGGTCTGCGCCGTCTGGAGGTCGATTCAAAAAATGTGCCCATGGGGTGGGTAATGGATTTTTGCGCCCAGACCTTAAGAAATATCATTGTGGGTATCGGGGGGAGAATGGATGGTTTTACCATGCAATCCCGTTTTGATATTGCTGTAAGTTCGGAAGTAATGGCAATTCTGTCAATTGCCAGGGACCTTAAAGACTTGCGTGAAAAAATCGGGAAGATTACGGTTGCATATTCAAAAAGTGGAAAACCCATAACAACAGAGGACCTTGAAGTGGCAGGCGCAATGTGCGCCTTTATGAGAGAGAGTATAAACCCGACACTTTTACAGACAGTGGAAGGTCAACCGGTTTTGGTGCATGCAGGACCCTTTGCGAATATCGCAATTGGCCAGTCTTCAATCATTGCGGACCGTATCGGGCTTAAAATGTTTGATTATCACGTAACAGAAAGTGGATTTGCAGCAGACATCGGTTTTGAAAAGTTCTGGAACGTCAAGTGCAGGATCAGCGGGTTAAAGCCTGATGTAACGGTGATAACTGCCACGATAAGGGCATTGAAGATGCATGGAGGCGGCCCAAGGGTTGCACCGGGTTTACCGCTTCCTGATGAATACAGGAAAGAAAACCTTCTTCTGCTGGAAAAGGGCTTGCCAAATCTTATCCATCATATCCGTACGGTAAAGATGTCCGGCATCAAACCCGTGGTTTGCATCAACGGTTTTCATACTGACACAAAGGATGAAATTGCCCTTGTTTGCAGGTACGCTGAAAATGAAGGTGCCCGCGTTGCTTTTTCTGAACACTGGCTCAAGGGAGGCGATGGAGCCCTGGAACTTGCAGATGCGGTCATTGATGCCTGTGAAGAGCTGGTTGATTTTCAATTCCTTTATCCAATTGAAATGCCTTTAAGACAAAGGGTTGAAGTGATTGCAAAAAGTGTTTATGGTGCTGACGGTGTTTTATGGATTCCCGAGGCAGAGGCAAAGGCAAAAAAGATTGAAGCTGACCCGGAGAAAAGAGACTATTATACTATGATGGTGAAAACCCATTTAAGCCTATCCCACGAACCGGAGATCAAGGGTGTTCCAAAAGGATGGATATTGCCGGTCAGGGACGTCCTTATATATTCAGGTGCAAAATTTTTATGTCCCGTAACGGGTGCTATAAGCTTAATGCCGGGAACGAGTTCTGATCCTGCATTCAGGAAGATAGATATTGATGTAAATACAAGGAAGGTTAAAGGGTTATTCTAAATTCGGGAATCGATATATTAACCCAAATCTGTCGTTAGGAAGGTGTCGGGATGTCCCGGAGCAAACCGTCGTGAGGCGAGGAAGCTTGGTCTTTTGCGTATGCAAAAGTTCCGAAGCCGAACGCGAGCGATTGAAGCCGCTGGAGCGCAACGAGCGTGTTTGCGAGGGATGGCACGACACCGATACATATCTTAATGGAAAATCCTGGATTATTGTTTAAGATTGAATTGTGAAAGCCTTTCGCTTATCTGTTGTGCTGTATTTTTTAAATGCTTGATTACATGAGGCAATTTGTCGTCGCTTAAAGAGCGTGAAAATCCTACTGCACAAACAGCACCTGCAGGGACACCATCTGTGTAGATCAGGGTTGCCACAGCCCTTATGCCTGTCAAATATTCTTCAAGATCGAGGCTATATCCCAGGGTTCTTGTTTTTTCGACCTCTTCCAAAAAAAGGTCTATATCGGTGATACTGTTCTCGGTATATTTTGGTAACCCGCTCTCTTTAAGGAAGCCCCTTATCTTTTCGTTGTCCATTGGTGAAAGAAAGGCTTTGCACAACACTGATGCTGTTATAGGAAATACGGCTCCCACAGGCGAGGAAACCTTAAAAGTTTTTTTTGTTTCTATTGCGTCGAGGACTTTTATCACATTGTCTTCTCTGACGCAGAGGAATACCGTTTCATCAACAAGCCCGATAAGTTTCTCAAGAAACGGCCTCGCAATTGTTGTGAACTCTCCTCCCTTAAAAACATTTTTTGAAAGTTCAAGTAATTCCTGTCCGATAATATATTTCTTGGTGGTTTTGTCCTTGACAATGAATTTTTCATTCTCAAAGGCCTTGAGTATCCCGAAAACAGTACTTTTGCTTATGGACAGTTGTTTTGATATTTCTGTGACGCCAAGAGGATTACCGTCTTTTACGATAAATTTTAAAACTTCTATAGCTTTCTTGAGTATCGGTGCATTGTACATAATTCAGTATAGTGAACAAATATATCTGAAACAACCTTATTTGTCAATGATAATATTGATTTATTTTGTTACAATCAGTTCTCTGTCCATATGTTTATTATAATGAACGCCGCTTCACAATTGTTTCAGCAATATTGATGAAAATATTTATATATAATAAGTTGAATTATTAATCAGTGTATGCCTGATATACCAATAAATAAACATTTTATGTTTCATGTGCTTAACCTGTTATTTCTCATAAGGAAAAAAATACCACTATATCAACACTTTGGGCATTAAAAGCAGTGAAAAATACCTGATGGGTGACAACGGACGTTATATCAATATTGCCCGTATGACGGTTGTAAGGCATGAGCATGCAAAATGATATAGCACGCCTTGTTTGCGTTTATTGTAGAGCCTCCTTACGCCTCTCGGTGCTGTTCTGAGTTTCATACTGGCTGGGTGTTCGGCAACGGCAGTCAACCGGCACAATACAAAGAGGGGATATGCCCCAACGGACGATGAGCCCCTTGTTTATATGCGACATTAAAAATCAGCTCACTTTTGAGAGGTTAATCCCGCCGATATGATTGCAGAACTTGCTTAGAATGTTGTAAAGGATCGGCGTGAAGGTTTTGCTAAATTCTTTCGCACGTTCTGTTTTTACCAGACTCAATTAATATTGGAAACTGTTTTGTGTGGTATTCTGCCCCCCCCCGATAGCAATCACAAACGAATAAATCCTGCACGAGAGTATAAAGAATCATGCCATACCAATAACTTGCTTTTTAGGGTAGTGTATGCGGGTAGCCTTTCACGCTCAACCATAGTACATGGCTTCCTTGATTGCTTTCATCGATTGCATACTGCCGTGGACGCCCTGCGAAGGATACAGTGCTATATTGTCATGCCTTCATAAATATCAATAAGCATCCTTTTTTTGGAGATGGGGGTATATAGGCCGAAGGTTGAAAGGGGGCACGTATAAGGTACTGCTTGTCAAGCTGGTATTGTTTTGAAGAATTAGATTAATGCGCGGGCTGCGCGCTTTCACAAAGACGAGGATTACCGCTTGAAAGTGTGCCATTTGATGAGGCGCCCACCCCTCCATGAGGGTAAGGATGGGCATCTTGAGGTAAGTCTAATTCAGATCAGTCTGTCTGTGCCGACCGAGGCTCCGTAAGCCAAGCCAGGCAAATGCCGTAAAGAGAAGGAGCATTAGAAGCGTAGGCAGAACACCGATTGTTAGCGATAGGTAGCTGATGCCTACAACCGGAAGTAGGGCTATCCTCACCCCGGACTTCATGATCTTGCTGGTCCTGATCGCATTGGCTATAGGAGGCGACACGCGGTAGTACCATTCGACGAAGGAACTACCCGGTGAATATACGAGGAGTATGTTGTCCCTGAACATCCTCAGGACCTTGACATAAGGGTGGAGATACGAACCGAACGCGGCGGTTGCGATGAAGCAGCCGCTGCCCCCACCTCCCGTGATTGAGGCGCTTCCGCCTCTTCCGCTCCCGACACCAAATACGGAAAGCGATGATGTCCAGAAAGAAACAGAGCCCACTTCCCCGTCGCCGACATAATCGGTGACCATAACCCGGGAAAGAGGTATGGCAGTACCATTGCCTGCTTCAAGCGCAGCGCGGCTCGAGGCATGGTAGATCACGAATCTGCCCGATTCGAGATCGCCCGGATTTACAACACTCAAGTCAATGGGGAGCGTGATTATGATCTTTTTGATATTGCCGCCAGAAAATGCATTCCCCGAGGCATCGACAACCTTGACCTCGTAGATATAGAGGGGAGAACCGTTCGTCGTGGAGGACGTGGTAATGGCTTTTTCAATCTGCGTGATGGCGACAATGCCGCTTGCC